>DASSFG010000196.1:0-9037 GCA_035694685.1 Pirellulales bacterium | reverse complement strand
GATCCCTTGCTCGCCGATCGGCACGCCGTTGTGATAGTTCATCATCATGGCAAAGGGGCGATCGGGGTTGGCATCGAGCCAGCGGGCAAATCGCTTCCCCGCCTCGTTGACTTCACCGGTCTGCGGATCGACGGCGAAGATGCCGGGCCCGACTCCATGAAAGGTGGGCACGATTCTGGGATCGGAAAAGATGGGCACGTCGTCGCGGCCCGCATATTTTTTCTCGAATTCCGCTCGCACTGCGGTGTCGGCGACGTTGTAGGGAAACTTGACGCGATTCGGCTTGTCGCTCAACCAGGTTTCAGGCGCCAGCGCCTGATTGACGTTCCACAAATAGAGAAAGCCCCTATCGCGAAAGGTGTGAAGCGTCCATGCCGGCGGTGGTTCGTAGGAGGCTGCCATTTTCCAATCGGGCCGACGCCGCGCAAGCGGTTCGACGTCCTCAGGCATATTGCCTCGCCATGAATCGAGAATGCTCCAGGCATAATGACGCGGGCGGTCCTTGATCAGCGGACGATAATGCGAATCAGTGGTAAGGACTATTACGTCGACTTGCCGTGGTTGAGACGCCTTGGCGTTCGAGACCAGCTTGAGCGTCGCTTGTCCCTTGTCCAGATCGACGGCATGCGAGGCCCAACCGAAGGCCCAGCCCCAGTAGAGCTTCATCTCGTTGTCTTCTTCGACCACGGGCTGCTCGCCGTATTTGCCCGTCCATGTCGCTCTGCCGGCTTGTTCGATTTGCACTTGAAAGGGCTCAGCCGTTTCCCGCCAATCGCCGTAGCGCACCCAAGCGTAATATCTGCCGGCAATCGGCAGTTCGATCTGCTTCGAGGCCACGGCCTGATCGTCGTCAGCCCCCGTCGCGATCGAGAGAAAGCCGCTTTCGCCGCCTTGGTTCCACTCGGCGGCCCAGCCAGGGCCAGAGAGGCCCCAATGCCCGGCCGTCTTCTTCATATCGGCTTTGCCCATCGGCCAGCAGTAGCCGCGAATGCCGTCCAGGTGCTCGGCTTCAATCCACAGCGATTCCTGCCCGAGCACTGACCCAGCAATGAATTCAAGGGACGTGATTAGAGCGCACGTAATGACCGAAATGAATGTCGAGCGGTTCATGATGAAAAGATGTCTTCGTAAACTTGCTGGTCGGTCGCTTGGTTTGAAGGTTGCTAAGGACCAACTTGCCGCCCGGCTTGCTCGGCAAGTTGGCGCACGTGGGAGATGACCACGTCTTGTGCCGAGGGGGAGAAATAACCGGCGCCGCCCGCGTACAGTCCGCGCGTTTCGTAACCGCCTTCTTCCAGTACCCGTGCTGAGGGCAGATAGCCGAAGACGTCGTTGGAATAGGCGAGCACCCAGAACTGGTTCGGCCCGAGCGCCTTTTCGAGCAAGAGAAGGTAGTCGATCACGACCTCGCCCGGCAAAGCGACCAAGGTCAGGTCGTCGCCAAACTGCCAGACCGTGATCGGGCAGTTGTACTCGCCGGGCGGCGTTTCGCCCTTGTCGAGCAGGGCCAGCCAGCCCTGGGCGCCGGCCGGGTGATAGCGGGTTTTGCCCGCCGCGCGGCGCTCCAACTCGTCGCGCGGCGGCAGCGGCTCCAGAGGCAGGGCCACCTCGCCGAAGGCGATCCGCAGCGGCCCGCGGATCGGCCGCAGCTTCGTGTCGAGTACGCGGCAAACTTCTTTGCCGAGCGTCGCACCGTGCTGGCGCGCCAGTTCCATCGTGCCGCGCGGATAAGGATTGCTGTCGCCCGCGCAGCCGAGCATGAACATGGCCGTCACGCCCGGCAGCTTCTCTTCGACGACCTGCTGGGCGAAGCCGGCATAGTCGCCGCAGAGCCGGTAGTTGTCGCCGCCCAGCGTGGTGTTGTGCGTGCCGGCCCCGAACAGCACCGCCCGCAACGTGCCGTCGGCCGAATCGACGCGCAGCACCGGCACGCTGCGGTCGGCCGGTCCACGCGCGTTGACGCCCAGCACGACGCCGGTCGGCCGGAATTCGCGGCGGTTCATGGGAAAATCAACCACGCCTTCGCCGGCCGAGAGCCGCACGGGCTGCAAATCGGCGAGTGCCTTGACAATCACGTCGACCACCAGGTCTTGCAGCTTGCGCGTGTATTCGACGGTCCGCAGCGATTCGGCGTCGTCGCTCTTGGGCGTGACGGCGAGCGACGGGCCGGCGTGCGTATGGGAAGAGTTAAGGAGGATCTGCTCGCGCTTGAGCCCCGTCTTCTCCTTCACCTGAGCACAGATTCCCTCAGCCACGCGGGCGGTGAAGCCGATCAAGTCGGACGTGACGAGCACGGCCCGATGTCCTTCGGCATCCTCCAGGGCCATCGCCTTGGCAAAGATATCGGCCTCGACCTGCTCAAACGGTTTCGTGCGTGCGGCATAGCCCGCCATCGGCACCGGCCGTTCGGGCGTGATTTTGACGGAAGCCACGCCCATCTTCCATTCGGATTCCGCGGCGTAAGCTTTTCCGGAAATTTGCCAAACGAAGGTGAGGATGGCGGCGAACTTGGAGAGTTGTAGAAAACGTTGGTTCATCGTTCCGGACCTTTAGGCGATAGACCTCCCTAGACTAAACTACTGGCGGCGGCGAATCAAAGCTCCGCGGCATGTCGCTTGGCACCCCCACCCACACTACAATTAATGCATGGCAAAGCGAAAATGACTCCGGGTGGATCATGGCCCTTCGCAGAGACCGCCAAACTCTCTTCAAGCTCCTCTTTGCTGCCGTCTTCACAACATTGCTTCTCGTGGCCGTCAAGACCGCCAGAGATCTGATGCTGGCCGGAGCGCCTCCGCTTGAGGTATATGCCACGCTCGGGCCTCTCTTCGGAAACATCTTCCTTGCCTACTTGTTTTACCGCTTCGCGTTGGCGGGGCTTGAGCGCTCCCACGAGCATCGTGCGTGGTTGAGGAGAGCAAAGCGAGAGGTGATCGACGCGCGGGCTGCTATCCAAAGCCAGTACGTGCGACATACAACCCCTCGGACTCTTCTGTTCGCATACAAGGTCAAAGAAACGCCATTGGGCGTCTGGCGGGACTTTTCGTCGGTGCAAACCGGCTTTTTTGTGGAGTTCGTTTCTCATAAGCGGCTATTCGGTTTGCCTTTGCTGCACTACACGCGGGGTTGGTGCCCCGAGACGGAGACCGCCTCGTGGGCACTGGGAGTTGTGGCGATCGGACGCAAGGCAGCCGGCGTCATTGCTATCGGTCAGATCTCCGTGGGCGTGGTGGCGGTGGGGCAGTTGGCCATCGGCGTAATGTTTGGTCTTGGTCAGGGAGCGAGCGGGATTTTGGCGATCGGCCAGGCAACGACGGGAATCGTGGCGATCGGCCAGTTCGCCATTGGCGTGGCGTTCGGTCTGGGACAAATTGCGACGGGCTTCGTCGCGATCGGTCAGGGGGCCGCGGGGGTTTACGTGCTGGCGATGATCGGCGGCGGTGTCTACGTTTGCGACATGTTCGGCTGTTCCGCGGTTGCCAAACAGTTTTTCCAGGCGTTTATTCCGTGACCCGGTTGTCAGCCGTTTTTGTGCGCCTACAGCGGCAGTCGCTCGACGACCGGTCGATCGAGGCAACAGCTCTTCATCGTCAAGATCGCCGGAGTCATCGCGGCGGCGCAATTGCTCGCTGACTGCCGCATGCACGTGCGTATCCATATAAAGCGAGCTCTTCGGAAAATCTGTGGGTTGTTTAGCGATTCGTTGGCGGAGCGACGATTGCGTTTTCCGAGGCATGGGCCAGGCAAATAAATGCGGTGTACCACGTCTTATTGACGCTTGAATCGCCGGCCCATTTATTTGCCCGGCAAATGCCTTAAAAAACGCATCGTTGCCCTGTTAGCAGCTAACGTCCACCTACAGATTCTGCTGAGGAGCCATAAAGCGCGACGGACATGAGGTGACTATTTGCCGATTCGCTTGCCTTTCAACTTCGCCCACACAGGTGAGCGTGGGTCCGTCTCCAGCGTCCGGTCGACTTCGTCGAGTTCGGCCGTGATCTCGGCATCGACCTCCGCCTGGTTGTCGTAGTAATAGCCCATGGCGGCATGCACCTCGGCAAGCGCAAGGTGTGGGTGCTGGCGGTGAATCTCATCGGCTGACCAGCCGTAGGCAAGATAGTCCATCACGACCTGAGCGACACGAACGCGCGGATGGTTTTCGAGCCGCGCCGGCTTGCCATCCTCTTTGATGATGTGCGGGTAGGCAATCACGTTCGCCATATTCAGCTCCTTGCATCGAGTTTACCAAGAGCAGCATAATAAGTCAGGGTTGACAGGGATCCAAATCAGAGGTTTTCGCATGGCGACGGTCGAGCAATCATTCCTGACGCCGGAAGATCGGCTCGTGCTCTCGGGCATTTCCTGGGACACCTACGAGGTGCTTCGCGAGAACGAAGAGAACTGGCACATTCGCATGACCTACGACGAAGGAACGCTGGAACTGATGAGCCCTTCCACCGACCACGGGGCGATCAAGAGGCTAGTCGGTCAAATGATCGAAGCCTTGACCGAGGAGTTATGCGTTCCGAGGCGAAGCCTGAGCGGCAGCACATGGAAGCGGCCGGAGCAGGCCAAGGGCTTAGAGGCCGACGAGTGTTATTACATTCTCAATCACCATCGCGTCCGCAAGCGTCGAAAGGTCGACTTGACGGTCGATCCGCCGCCCGACCTGGCCGTTGAGGTGGAAGTCAGTCGCAGCAGCCTGCAGCGGATGCGAATCTACGCCGCCTTAGGCGTTTTGGAGGTATGGCGGTGGCGCCGCGGCGGGCTGACCGCCTGGTCGCTTGATGGTAATGAATACATCGAGCGTGAGTTCAGCTTGAACTTGCCGATGTTGCGAGTGAAAGACCTCGAACCGTTCCTTGATTTTGAACTTGCCGCGGATGAAAGCGGCTGGATTCGCCAGTTTCGAGCCTGGGTGCGTGAGCATTTTTCGAAGTGATTGTCATGAACTACGCCGCGTCTGGATCGGATCTCCATTCCGCCCCGTTCAGCGTTTGGTTGGCCACGGCTTTGAAAGCATGTTGTTGGAGGAAAACTGATGATGGATGTGGTTTGTGGGAACTGGCAATGAAGCGGCTCGCAAAGATCGGCTGCACTCTCGTCGGACTAATCGCGGTCGGGCTCGCAATCGACTATGTGAATGTCGCCCGAAAAGAACGGCTGCTTTTGAACGCCGTATCGGAATGCGATGGTCGGCTCGGTTCGATTCCGGTATGGCCTCTCGGTACGGAGTATCGCATCACCCTGACTTCTGTTCCCTCAAAAAGCCAGCTCCGCGCGCTTGCAATCGCTAACGAGATGCGCGGCTGGGTTGGAATTGCCTTCAACAATTGCGTAATCAGCCAAGAAGATAGCGAACGATTGCTGGTTGCATTGCCCAACTGCCACTTATTCGTCGTGAAAGAGGATGGCACGATACCGATGGTCGATGCCATCCATCAGTGATTGAAGGCGAACTCGGTCGAGTTCAGGAGTCCCCAAAAGATGTCTTCGTAAACTTGCTGGTCGGTCGGCGAGGCGCCGATGAGATCGCGCAAGGCAACTTGCTCGTCAGAGCTGGGAATGCGTGAAAGAGCGAGGATGAACAGTCCCTCGATTGTTTCCTCAGGCGTCGCTTTCGTTTCGATGATTTGCTTAAGCCGGCTGGGTAACAGCCGCGAGCGGAGCGTATCGCCGACCGCCAGGTGCAAAGTTTGGGAAAGCGTGGGTTCCTTCTTGGTTTCGCAGGCACAGATGGTGTTGCGGCTCGAGCGGCCGAAGGTCTCGAAGAACGAGTCGCCAAAGTGCGGGCCGGAGGTGTCGCCGCTCTCGCGCGGATAATAGTCGATGGCCCGTGTGCCGGCCGGAAAACCGGGAAAACTTCGCGGCACGCCGGTGACCGTCACCACCGAATCCAGCAGCACGTCGGCACGCAAGCGGCGCAGCCGGGCATGCGAGAACTGCCGCGAATCGCCCCGGTTCGAGTCATTCGGCTCCGCACTTAACTGGTAGACGCGGGAGTTGCAAATCTCCCGCGCGAGCTGGTGCAGGCTGAACTTCGAGTCCAACAGGCGCCGGGACAGCGCATCAAGCAGCGGTTCGTTCATCGGCGGATTGCTAACACGCACGTCGTCAACCGGCTCGACAATCCCGCGGCCCATCAACTGCGCCCAGATTCGATTGGCCAGATTGCGGCTGAACATCTCGTTGTCGGGCGAGGTAAGCCAGCTCGCCAAGGCACGGCGCGGATCGCCGCCCTCCTCGACGGGGTCGACCGAGCCGAGCGTCCGGGCAGGCATCGGTCGGTCGTCCACGATGTTTCGCGCGGCAGGCGCCGACGTGTCGTAATAAATTCGCTGCTCGCGCGGCTCGACTCCGGGCTTGCGCTTCATGCCGGTGAAAAAGCTGACGAAGCTGTAGTAGTCGTCCATCGTCCAGCGGTCGAAGGGATGATTGTGGCACTGGGCGCACTGAATCTGCACGCCCAGAAACACCTGCGAGAAATCGGCCGCGAAAGCCTTGGGATCGAACCGCGGGCCATGGACCAGCATCGTATACATGTTGGCCGGACCGTTGATCAGATTGCTGCCGGAGGCGGAAACCATTTCGGAGACAAACTCGTTCAGCGGCCGATCGTTGCGCAACTGGGTGCGAATCCATTCGTAGAAGGCGTCGGCCGCCTTGATGTGGGTGCCGACGGGAGCATAGTTTCCGCCCATCACGCGCAATTGCTCGGCCCACATCGACGTCCAAAGATCGGCGAAGGCGTCGTCGGCCAAGAGCGCGTCGATCTTGGCCGCTCGCTTGTCGGCGCGAGCGTCAGACTGGAAAGCCAGATATTCATCTACTGTCGGCACGCGGCCCGCCAGGTCGAGCGTCACGCGCCGCAGAAACGTCTCGTCGTCGCACAGTTCCGAGGGCGCGATCCGCAGCTTCCGCAAGCGATCGAAGACCAGCTCGTCGATATAGTTCGCCGCCGGCGGATCGGACCATTGAAAACCTTCGGCCGGCGGCAGCACGATCACTTCGCAGCCGATGGTGAAGCGGTTGAACCGGGCAAAGACGTGCGTGTCGCCCGGCCCTTTGGCCGTGACACGGCCCTCGGCGTCGATGTCGGCCACGCTGCCGTTGTTGCTGTGAAAGCGGGCCAGCGTGGTGACGTCGCGGCGCGAGCCGTCATCGGCCACCGCCGTCACCTTCAGCCGGTCGCTACCGTCCTTCGACTCGAACAACAGGCTCACGGTCGAGAGTTCCAGGCCGACAACTTCGGGCACTTTCCCTGCGTCGTTCTTCGCGCCGGCTTCGATCCAGGCGAGCAAGGTGCGATAATAAGGGCTGTCGACATCGAACAGCTTACCGCCGGTGTGCGGCACGGCGCCGGTCGCCTTGCGCAACAAGAGGCTTCTTTCGGGGCTGGCCAGGTTGGCGCGACGGCCGATCATTTCTTCGCTGATGCGGAAGTAGTCTCCCTTCGGATCGTAGCCGAACAGCGACAAGTGAAACCCGTCTTTGCCGCGGGCGGCGCCGTGGCAGGTGCCTGAATTGCAGCCGGCCCGAAAAAGGACCGGCATCACGTCGCGGCGGAAACTGATCTCTTCGGCGCACAGCGGCGGCGTCGCCAGCGCGCAGCAGGCCACAAGGCAGTACAAGAGGTGGCTGGGGCGGAGACGGAGACGGAGACAATGACGAATGACGAATGACGAATGACGAAAGAATGACGAAATCCGAATGACGAAGAAGTCAATCGGAGTGGATGCGCGCGATTCGGACTTCGTCATTCGGACTTCTTTCGTCATTCGGATTTCGTCATTCGTCATTTACGAGGAGGTTCCTTTGCAGGATCAATTCGCAGGGCGCCCTTGCCCGTGCGCTGCACGATTTGCTGCTCGCCGACAGGAACCTTCACTTCGCAGGTCAAACCGTTTGCCTGGCCGAGCAGGGCTTCGTCGGTGGCCGCCAGCTCGAACGATACGGTCGCGGTATCTTTAGTTACCACCGGCGATGGTTCTAGCACCGCGACGCCTTTCGGCAGGCCGAGCAGCGTTACTGGCGCCTCACCCTCGAACGGTGTGTGGTGCCGGACGGTCCAAGTGAACGACTTTCGTTCACCGCGGCGGATGCTTTCGGGCTGAGCGGCCAACTCCAAGTAAGGCTGAGCGATGGTCAGCCGGACAATCTGCGACGAGACGCGTACATGACCGGTGCCGAGGAAGCTGTCGATATCGTCGCGGACAGTGCTGCCGATCACGTAAAGCGGCATCGCCTCCAGCGAAGCACCGGCGTCGGCGCCCAGCACCAGTTGGGCCTCGCTTTGCTCAACCGGCACGATCATCGGTGGCGGCGTGGAAATCGAGCGATCCATGCCGCCGCAACGAATCTCCACCGGCTCGTTAAAACCGTCGCGCCGCTTGATCTTCACCGGAACCGCCAACTCGCCGCCGCGCACCAATGCCGCCGCAGGTTGCTCGACCTCGATTGAAAACGGGGCCGGTTCGGTAACACCCAGAACATAGCGGTCGGTGCGTACCGTGCGCCAGGCGCTGCCGCCGGGGTGGTTAATGAACGGCACGTTTTGCTGGCAACGAGTTTCAACCGTCAGCGACGAATCGACAGGACGGGCCTCGAGCGTAAACACGGCCCCATGCGCCGCGGCCGACGAATCGGCGACAAACTGAATGGGCCAGCGCATGGCGCCAGCTTTGACGCGCGGTGTAACGAGATGAACGCCCTCGGGCAGTCCCTTAGCGATCAGATCGAACTCGCTCGCCAGCGGGCTCCACTGGCCGCCGGGCAAACTGAGGTCGACCGTCCAGCGGTTGCCGCGGGGAATCGCCAGGCCGGTCACGCGCGTCGATTCAGTCCAGTCGAAGGTCGCACTGGCCAGCAGCGTTTGAACCATCGTGCGCGGAGTCTCGATCTCGACGCGGTACACTCCCAAGGGTCCGCCGGCGCCGCTCGTGTCGCGCACCTCCAGCAGGTAATCGCCGTCATGCTTTGGCTCCCAGATCAGCGACGGGTCGATCGCTTCTTGCAAACCTCCTCCGCCGCGAAAACT
>DASSFG010000195.1:0-5151 GCA_035694685.1 Pirellulales bacterium | reverse complement strand
GCTTGCAGCGTCAAAAACACCGCGGCTAGGAGACAAACGATGGTGAAGGTCTTCTTGATGAACACCAGATTTTTCCAAACGTCTACGAAGCATGTAGGGTGGGACGAGCGAAGCGAGTCCCACCACTATGACCTCTGTCGGTGGGACTCGCTTCGCTCTTCCCACCCTACCATTAGCTTCCCAAGCCCCAGTCTTTTATGCACGAAAGCCGCACCCGGGTGCTTCACAGGTTCCCACTTTAACACACGCCCTATTTAACGTCCAAACCGGCATAAGTCGCGCTCGCCCCTCAATCTCCCATCCGTCATTTCTCATCTCTTCCGGTTGCTTCTCGCCGTCGCCTGGGAATGATACAAAAGACCGGCATGGCAGACCTTGACTTATCGCCCACCGATCGCAACGAGCGGCTCACCGAGCAATATACGGAAATGGCCCGGCTCGTGGGCGGCCTGGCCCACGAGATCAAGAATCCGCTCTCGACCATTCGGCTCAACATGGAGCTATTGGCCGAAGATTTTCAGCCCGACGAGTCGCCCCGTGCGCGGCGCTCGCTGGCCAAAATCCTGATCGTGCAGCAGGAATGTCAGCGGCTGCAAGATCTGCTCGACGATTTCCTCAAGTTCGCCAAGTCGCGCGAGCTTGTGCTTGAGCCGGTCGACCTGAACGACCTTGTGCGGCAGGTGCTGGAGTTCTATCGCCCGCAGGCCAGCGAGGCGAACATCGAGCTGTTGCCGTTCCTGCGTTCCGATTTGCCCAGCGTGCTGCTCGACCGCGAGGCGTTCCGCGGCGCGCTATTCAACCTGATTCTGAACGCCCAGCAGGCCATGCCCGACGGCGGACAGCTCATGGTCGCCACAGAGTTCACCGCGCGCGGCGTCGCGCTCATCCTGGTCGATACAGGCAGCGGCATGGACGAGAAGACGCTCAGCCGCATTTTCGAAGCCTTTTATTCCACCAAGCCCGGCGGCTCTGGTTTGGGCTTGCCCACCGTGCGCAAGATCGTGGAGGCGCACGGAGGGCGGATTTTCGTGCAAAGCGAGCTTGGCAAGGGCACGCGATTCACCATCGAGCTGCCGGTGCCCGCGCGGCTGGAGGAACACGCAGATGCTTGAACCTGTACCTCTTGACTGCCCATCCGCAAGTTCAGCCCCTTCGGCGGACCGCGCCTTGGCGGAGGCCGTCGACCGCATTGCGGCGCGGTTGCGGCGCGGCGGACGTCCCGAGATCGAAGTCGAGCTTGCTCGAAACCCCGAGTGCGCCGACGCGCTACGAATGCTCTGGCCGACGCTCGAAGCGCTAGCAGCAGCACGATCGGGGGCACACGCTGCAACCTGTTCCGCGCAACGCGTGCCGCTGCCAAGCGACAGCCAGGCAAAAGACGCCGCCGCCACGCACTCCGTCATCGCCAGCGAGCACGAAATGCCGGCCGCCAATCCAAAATCCAAAATCGAAAATCCAAAATCGTTGGGTGACTTCGAGCTCCTGCGCGAGGTGGGCCGTGGCGGCATGGGAATCGTTTACGAAGCGCGGCAAGTTTCGTTGGGGCGGCGCGTGGCGGTGAAGGTCCTGCCCGCCGCGAGTTTGCTCGATGCGCGGCAGTTGCAACGCTTTCAGAATGAGGCCCGCGCCGCGGCCCAATTGAATCATCCTCACATCGTCGACGTCATCTCGGTCGGCAACGACGACGGCGTGCATTATTTTGCCATGCGGTTCGTCGAAGGGCGGACGCTGGCGGAGCTGATCGCCCTGGCGAGCGGCACACGTCAGTGTGCCGGTGATACCAGCGACGCGGCGGACAGCCATTGCAAATTGCAAATTGCCCCGAAATGTGCCGGGGGCAGCCAGGGCAAATTGCAAAATGACGCAAGCGAAAGCATGCTCGACTCGGATAATCTACGTCCTAAGACCCAAGACCTAAGACCTAAGCCCTCTGGCTCAAATCCAAAATCCAAAATCCAAAATCCAAAATCCGCAGAGTGGATCGCTCAAGCGGCCGAGGCATTGCACCACGCTCATGCCTCCGGCGTGGTGCATCGCGACGTCAAACCCTCGAACTTGCTGGTGGATAACGACGGCAAGCTATGGGTGACCGACTTCGGGGTGGCCCGCTTTGGCGACGACGCTGGCCTGACGCTCACCGGCGACCTGCTTGGCACGCTGCGTTACATGAGCCCTGAGCAGGCACTCGGCCGGCTGTCGGCCATCGGCCCACGCAGCGACGTTTATTCTCTTGGCGCCACGCTGTATGAATTACTTGCTTCGCGGCCGGTGTTTACCGGCGACGACCGCGGCGAGCTGTTGCGGCAGGTGGCGTTCGAGCAACCTACCGCTTTGCGAAAGCTCGACCCACGCCTGCCGCGCGACCTGGAAACCATCGCTCACAAGGCGCTCGAAAAATCGCCGGAGGACCGCTACGCCACGGCCGGTGAGATGGCCGCGGACCTGCGCCGCTATTTGCGCGGCGAGCCGATCCGCGCCAAGCCGCCCACGCTCGCCGAGCGCACCACGAAATGGTGCCTTCGCCATCGGCGCATCGCAGTGACGGCGGCGGTGCTTCTACTGTTGGTGGTAGCGGGCCTCTTGGCGAGCACGCTGCTCATTGCACACTCGCGGAACGATGCATTGGCGGCGCAGAAAATCGCCGAAGACCGCTACCGCGAGAGCCGCCGCATGCTGTCGGTCATCGAAACCGGCCTGGCGATGCAAGCATTTCAGCAGGGCGACCTCACGCGTGCCAAAGAATTGCTCGACCAACAAGGTCTTAGGGAGGATGGGCTTCCTAGCCCGTCCCGTCAACCCGGTAACGGCGACGACCTCCCTCTCTCTCCGGGAGAGGGCCGGGGTGAGGGCGGCTCGCGCACAATGGAGGATGGGCTTCCCAGCCCGTCCCGTCCGGCAGATGACGGCCTAGGAAGGCCATCCTCCGAAGATGATTTCCGCAACTTCGCCTGGCATTGGCTCCGCCAGTCGATCGACTCTCGCGTCTCTGAACTAAAATCATTCGACGGCCATCCGGGCGAAGTCTACGAGGTCGAGTACTCGCCTGACGGCACGCTACTGGCCGCCGCCTGCGGCAACGGCCACATCCTCCTGCGCGACGCCAAGACCGGCGAAACCCTCCACGACATCGCCGCGCACAAGTCCGACGTCAACGCTCTCGACTTTTCGCGCGACGGCACGCTCTTGGCCAGTGTCGGCGACGACCGCCGCGTGCGCCTGTGGCACGTCGCGACGGCCGAGCTGACCGCCGATTTTGGCGAGCACGATTGCCAGATTTCTAGCGTCGCGTTCTCGCACGACGGCCGCCGCCTGGCCTCGGGCGACGAGCACGGCCTGATCATCGTTTGGGACGTAACGGACCGCCGCGAAGAAAAGCGGCTCGTCAAGCACACGGACCGCGTCCGTAAGCTGGCCTTCGCCGCCGATGGCACGCTCGTGAGCATCTCAGCCGATTGGTATCTCACCGCCTGGAACGTCGATGAAGCCGGGCCGCGGTGGCGCTTCGCGGCGCCTCACACGCGGTTCAATGCCGTGGCACTATCTCCCGACGACAAAACGGTCGCCGCCGGCGACGGGCTGGGCATCGTTTTTCTCTTGGACCTGGCCGACGGCAGAGTGCTGGGCCGCATGGGTATGCGCAATCGCGCGGTCGATAGCCTGGCGTTTTCGCCCGACTGCCGGCTGCTGGCGGCGGGCGGCGACGACAATCGCGTACAGCTTTGGGATCTTGCGCGGCAGACGTGCTTGGGTCAAACGCCCACCCACGGCGACCGAGTCTGGAGCGTGGCCCTTTCGCCCGACGGCCGCACATTGGCCACGGGCACCCGCGACCGCGTGGTGAAACTTTGGGAAGTCGAGTCCATCGAACAACCGCGGCGGTCTTTTACTTCACGTGCCGAAATCGGAATTGCTTTTTCTGATGATAGCCGCGCCTTGGCGGTGTACAGTGATGGTGAGGCGTGGCTTTGGCCGCGCGGCGCCTTGCGTCCGCGAAAGCTCCCATTGCCCGCCGAACTGAACAAGCTCGTGCATCGCGGTCCACAGCATAGCGGCGGTACGTTTGTCGCGTCTTGCGTCGCCTGGTTCAGCGATGAGTTGATTTTGCAAGATGCGACCGGCTCAGTCTGGATCGCCGGTTCAAATGGCGAATGTCGGCCGTGGATCAAGCGTCAAGGGGCCCAGGCAAGAACCTATTCGCTCTCGCCGGACCGCCGCTGGCTGGCGCTTGTAACGACGGAGGGCATTACCGAGATTTGGGACACGAGCAGCGCCGAGTTTGTCGGCAAGACGCCGGTGACGCGGCGCGTGGCGATCTTCTCGGCCGACAGCCGCTCGTTTTACACGTGCCAGAACGGCCGCGTGTTGTGCTGGCCCTTGCGATTACCGACCCCCGGCGCGACGCTCTCCGGCGACAAAGCCTCAATCGGCGCGCCCGCCGAAATCTTTCGGCTCCAGGGCGACCTTGATCCAGTCGCTGCCTCGCGCGACGGGCGAACGTTGTTACTCGGCTTTGATCAACTATTGGATCTGCCGAGCCTGCGCACGACTTCGCTTGTCGGCCACGAGACGGCGATCAACTGCGCCGCGCTTTCGCCCGACGGCCGCGCGTTAGCGATGGGCGGCATGGACGGCACCGTGAGCTTATGGGACGTCGGCACGGCGCAAGAGGTTTGCACTCTGGAGCGTCGCACGGACGGCGAGATCGGCGGCATTATCTTTTCGCCCGACGGCCGCTCCTTGGCCGCAAGTGGCCGCGACGGCGCCGGCGGCAGCGTCACTCTCTGGGAACTAAAGTAGCAGGCACGCTCCGCCGTGCCCTCGCCAAAGTAGCAGGCATCGCTTTCTCGTGCCGTCGCCAAAGTAGCAGGCACGCTCCGCCGTGCCGTAGCCTTGGGCCACCGTGCGTCGAAGCTTGTTGCGCGGAGTCACACGCACGCGGAAAGACGGAAAAGATCAGGGACACTAATCAACCCTAATCCACGCTAATCGGACTGAGGGTTTCCTCGCTTCGATTAGCGAAGATCAGGAGCGTCGGGATAAACCGGTTTGGAGTAGCGAATGAAAGAAATCGTACGAGTAAGGTCTAGCCAACCACTCGGCCCAGAACCCTACGCAGGGAGTGGTGACACTCCCGGTGTAGCATGGGGGAAG
>DASSFG010000194.1:0-4936 GCA_035694685.1 Pirellulales bacterium | reverse complement strand
CGATGGAGGCCCAATACAACGAGCTTTTTGTAAAGCGGCATTCCGGTCCAACCGAGCCAGTCGAATCGAAAGAGGAAACAGTCGTCACAATGGAGCCGATCCAGTTTCCGCCGCCGGACAAGCGGAGGAAGCGGGCGTGAACGACGTGCGCCATTAACCCCCCATAGCCGGCGTTGGCTGCCGCTTGCGCAAAAAGAATTCGACCGAGCCGCACTCCGGAGATGCTCTTTCGTGAGCAGCACCGCACCGGCTTTCACTGGGGAGTCGAGCCAGGTTTGGCATTATGCCTTCTCCCGGCTACAATCGGCCTGGGAAGATTGACGATGCCGCTATGCGATCATTTTCACGCGCCGCTCGATAAGAAGAGGTCGTGGGACGAATTGCACGGTGCCTGGCCGACGGTCATCGTGATGGCTCTCAACAAGCAATTCGCGCCTCGCTACGTCGCGGCCCCATGAGTCCACCGGCACGGCACACAACCTGCTTAGCTCTCAGAACGACTGGCGCTGCGGCCCAGGACTTGAAAGCCCACAGCGACAGCCATTCCTTTCATTTTCTTGGGGCGCCAGCGACGCAAGGCATTGCGTTGTAAACACTTCGACGGAGTTTTGAGACCGAGGCACAGGCGGCGCGAAGCAGCGGTCGACTCCTCAGCGGCTCGCCCTGCACTTCGCGGCGTGCAACCGTGGATAGAATCTTCTGTCCCCTGTGGACAGTGGATTTCCGTGCGATGCGCGCTAAACTAGAATCCCGCCTGTGTTCGATTCCAGGCGTAGTGTTCTCACGGGGCTAGCGTTCTACGAGACTAGGCGATGAATCCGACCGTCTTTGCCATGCGGCACCCCATCACGACCCTGATGCTGGTCGTGGCCCTCATCAGCGGCGGTGGACTGGCCTACCAGCGGATGCGGGTCGATATTTTCCCCGCCCTGAACGTGCCCAAGATCTACGTCTTTCTCGACTACATCGGCATGAGCCCCGATCAGGTCGAGGGCTTCATCGTCAATCAGCTCGAGCTTTACTTCCAGTACGTCGACGGCATTGAGGACATCAACACGCGCAACATCCAGCAGGTGGCGCTGTGCGAGCTGTCGTTCTTCCCCGGCACCGACATGGGCCAGGCCATGGCCCAGGTGGTGGCCATGTCTGATCGGGCCATGTCGTGGATGCCTAAAGGAACGCTGCCGCCGATGATCATGCGCATGGACTCCGGCAGCGTGCCGGTCGGCTACCTGGTGTTTGAAAGCGATAAGACCTCGCTCGGGGCGATGGGCGACCTGGCGCAAAACGTCATCCGGCCCTTGGTGCAGAAGTTTGTGCCCGGCACAGTGGCCATCTCGCCCTTCGGCCCCAACATGCGGTCAATCGTGGTCAACGTCGACCCGCAAAAACTGCTGACCTACAACCTGCGCGGCCAAGACGTGATCGACGCCCTGGCCAAAGGGAACACGATCATTCCGGCCGGCAACGTCTATATCAAGGATTCGATGCCGATCGTGAGCAACAATGCCACGGTGGTCGATATCCAGCGCATCGGCGAAATACCGCTCAAGGTGGGGCAAAACGTCTACCTGCGCGACGTGGCCAACATCATGGATGATACCGACATCACTTACGGCTATGCGCTGGTCAACGGCAAGAAATCGGTCTACCTGCCGATCATCAAGAAAGACACCGGCTCAACCCTGACGGTGGTGGCCGACGTGCGCAAAAACATGGATCTGTTCCGTAACGCCATCCGCCCGGACATGTATCCCGAGGTCAAACTGAGCTTTCAGTTCGACGAATCGCCCACGGTCGTGGCGGCGGTCGAGAGCGTGGCCACCGAAGGACTTATCGGCGCCAGCCTGACCGGCCTGATGATTCTCCTCTTTCTCCGCGACCTGCGCAGCGTGATCGTGGTGGTGGCCAACATCCCCTTGGCCTTGCTCGGCTCGATGTTCGGCCTGTGGCTGACCGGCAACACCATCAACATCATGTCGTTGGGCGGCATGGCGCTGGCCATCGGCATTCTGGTCGACGAGGCCACGGTGACGATTGAGAACGTCCACGTGCAGATGCACCACACGCCGAAGATCGCCACGGCGGTGCTGCGCGCCAGCAACGCCACCGCCGTGCCGCGGCTATTGGCGCTGCTCTGCATTCTTTCGGTGTTCATCCCGGCATTCATCATGGAAGACCCGCTGCGCTCGCTGTTCATGCCGCTGACGTTGGGCGTCGGTTTCGCCATGATCTCGTCGTACCTGCTTTCCAGCACGTTCGTGCCGATCTTGTGCGTCTACCTGCTGAAACATGCGGGCCACGGTCCCGGCGAAGAGCAGGTGGGCCTTTTCGGCCGCTTGCTGCAAGGCTACCGCGGGATGGTGAGTTGGTTCGTCCGCCTGCGCTGGATCATCGTACCGGCCTACCTGGCCGGATCACTGTTGATTCTCTTTGGACTCGGCTTGCAGGTGGGCACCGAGCTGTTTCCCCAGGTCGATTCGGGGCAGTTCGTGATCCGCTTTCGCCCGCCGCCCGGCTCCAACTTCGAACTGACGCGGCAGATGGCCGTCAAGTGCCTGGAGGTGATCGAACAAGAGGCCAAGCCCGAGAACGTCGATATTTCGATGGGCTTCGTCGGGCAGGTGGCGCCCAACTTTGGCATCGACAACATGGTGCTCTTCATGCGCGGCCCTGACGACGGGCAATTGCGCGTGGCTCTCAACGAGGAAAGCGGCATCCGGCTCGACGAGTTTCGCGAACGGCTCCGCGAGGTATTGCCCGAACGAATTGTGCCTTGGCTGGCGAAACGCCTCGAGCAGGGGGGACTGTCGAACACGGAGGCCGAACGGCAAGCCAAGCTGGCGACCTTCGGATTCCAGCCGGGCGACATCGTGACCTCGGTAATGAGCTTCGGCTCGCTGACGCCCATCGCCGTCCGCCTGGTGGGGACCGATCTGAGCCTCGTGCGGCGTCACGCGGAAAAGATCGCCGGTGAGATGAAGAAAATCGAGTACCTGCGTGATGTCGGCTTCGAGCAACAGCTCGATTATCCTTCGGTCGAGGTCACGATCGACCGCGAAAAAGCGGGTCTGAGCGGCGCCACGGTCGACGACGTGGCCCGCTCGATGGTCTTCGCCACTTCCTCGACGCGATTCACAAACCTCAATTACTGGATCGACGTGAAGACCGGTTTCGACTACCTGGTGCAAATCCAAGTGCCACCGCTGCAAATGGAAAAGCCCGAAGACGTCGAGATTCTACCGATCGAATCGGTCAACCCGCTGGTGAATCTGATGGTGCGCGACGTCGCCACGGTGCGCCAAGGCACACGGCCGGGCGAGCTCGATCGCGACATGTCGCAGCGCTACCTGACATTGACCGCCAACGTGGAAGGTGAGGACATGGGTCGGGCGTCGCAACAAGTGCAAGCCGCCATCGACGCCGCCGGCGCGCCGCCCCAAGGCGTGCGCGTTGAGCCGCTGGGCCAGTTGCCCCCGATGCGCGCCATGTTCAAATCGCTCGGCATCGGCCTGGCCGTGGCCGTGTTTGTGATCCTGGTGCTCTTGACCGCTTATTTCCAGTCGCCCCGGCTGGCCATCGTGGCCATCGCGGCGGTGCCCGGCGTGTTGGCCGGCATCGCCCTGATTCTCTTCACGACGGGCACGGGGCTGAACATCGAGTCGTTCATGGGCTCGATCATGTGCCTGGGCGTGTCGGTTTCGAACTCGGTGATGCTCGTGACCTTCATGGACGACCATTGGAAGAAGGGCGCTCCGTCGATCGAGGCGGCCATTGTGGGCGCCGGCGAGCGGTTGCGGCCGATCTTGATGACGGCCTGCGCCATGACCGTGGGCATGGTGCCGATGGCCTTGGCGCTGGAGCGCGGCAGCCAGATGCAGGCCCCACTGGGTCTGGCCGTGATCGGCGGCCTGGTGATGTCGACGTTTGCTACCTTGCTGGTGCTGCCATCGATTTTCGCGATTATCATTGGTAAGTCGGTGGCCCGTTCGCCGTCGATCTACCCCGACGATCCCGAGAGCAGGCACTACGACCCGCACGTCTTCGATCACGTCGACTCGTACGAAAAAGAGGTTACGTCCAGCGAGGACGACGCGGCGTGGGACAAGTATCGTCGCGAGCACGCCAACCTGATCGCCATGGGCCAGCTTCCCGCAAGCGGCAACGGTCCTCTGCCGGCGCCGCTACCGACCGCTCCGCCGCCGACACACGACGACCAAGACACCTGACATGTGGTCGTTCACGCCAAGGCCAAACGCAAGTGACAGCCGGCGCTTCGAAGGGAACTTTCAGCCCAAGTCGCCTTGTTGCACCCGCTTGTAGGCACGATAATTGTGCGTTCGAAAAACTGTGCCCGAGATTCTCGTGCAGGAGACGATTTATGCGGTGCGGCGCCTTATGGAGCGCTTTCGTTCGTCCGATTCATGGCTGTCGATGGGTGATGGTCTTGATTGCCCTCCTCTCGACGCTCGGTTGCAGCCACAGTGGCGAGCAGGCAGGGCCGCCAACGGCCAGCAAGGTGCCGGTTCCGCCATCGCCGCTGGAAGTGACGCGCGACCCAACCGGCCAGTCGCCCGTGACGGCGCAGAAACAATCGGTGCCGTTTGACGAGAGCGACGAATGGGTGCCGATGACCGGGGATGAACAGGTCATCGTCGACAACGTCTCGCAACTAACGGACGGCGTGCCCGTCGAGGCAGTCTCCGCCGAACAGCAGGTGACTGAAGCCGCCGCTGGCGCCCGATCGCCGGTGGAAAGATAAGCTGCGGCAGGCCGCCCAAGGCTGAAGCGCATCTTTTGATGTTGCGCATTTCGGTTTCCGCCGCGGAGCGGCGCTCGGAATGTAGCCGTGGGCGAAGCCCGCGGTACGGTGTGGCGTGCGTTGGCGAAGCCGCGGAGCGGCGGCGGAGGGACGACGGTTGGCACTACGTCGCCG
>DASSFG010000193.1:0-9058 GCA_035694685.1 Pirellulales bacterium | reverse complement strand
TCGAAGGGCAGCTCGAATTGCACTACGTCCCCTTTGAAGAGCTCGTCGAGCCCGCCACACTTGTCACCAAAGTCCGCCACGTCGAGCCCGACAGCGACTTTCATCGGCTCGCGAGGTTCTTGGAGACGTACGTGAACGAGTAGCAGGTAGACGGTAGACAGTAGACGGTAGACGGGGAAGCTTCATTCGGCGTCATCTCCGCGACTCGTCTGCTGCATTTGCGTCCAGACGGCTTGAATGTTGGCTTGCCGATGCTCGGCGCGGTAACGCTCGTATTCTTCGCGCTCACCCTTCTTCCAGATGAGCGGCTCTATCTGTTCGACCGCCGCTACCCACGCCGCGACAGCCTCTGGATCATCACGCCACTGATCTTCGGAGATGCCGATGTTCGCTCCGTTCGGCGCGACCGGCGCGACGACGAGTTGGCTTCCTTCCGGCCAGTCGACGGGCTCGGCCGGCACGATTTGACCGTTTGTCCAAGTTGCCTTGATCGAGTTCACAATCTCTCCTCACGTTCCGATTTTAAACCCAGGAGTGGCTCAACAGCAATGCACGAACCGGCCCCTTCGGCACTGCTCGACGAACCGGTGTTGACTCGTATTAGGATAGAGAACACACTAACCGCCCGAACGGCTCGCGCCGGCCTGATGTTTGCGGAGGTGACGAGAAGCGATAGATAGAATCTAAAACTTCCGGGACAAGGAAGGTAACTTGATTTTCAAGGGAGTGATGCCATGCCGGTTTTCAGCGTGAAGGCCCGACGCCGCGAACCGGAATGGATGGACCAGCCCGGACTTGACCGTACGCTGCACGATCAGGCGCTGGCCGGCCTGCGCCGCGTGAATCGCCTCAGTGGAACCGCCCTTTGGCTGTGGCGGCCGATTGCCCGGCTGGCAAAAGAGCGCGCCGGCCAAACGGTGCGCATCCTCGATCTGGCCAGTGGCGGCGGCGATGTCGCCGTCGGGATGGCGCTCGCGGCGGGACGCGCGAACGTGCCCGTCGAGATCGCCGGCTGTGATGTCAGCGCCTCCGCGGTGAACCACGCCCAAGCAAATGCCGTCCGCGCCGGCCTCGACAACGTGCGTTTTTTTGTGTGCGATGCGCTCGAGCAGGAGTTGCCGGCCGGCTACGACGTCGTGACCTGCTCGCTTTTTCTGCACCATCTCGACGATGCCGATGCGGCGCAATTGCTGCAAAAGATGGCTGCGGCGACACAACGCCTGGTGCTGGTCGACGACCTGCGGCGATCGCGCTCGGGCTACGCACTGGCCTGGATTGGCTGCCAACTTCTGACGCGCTCGCCCGTGGTTCACACCGACGGACCACGTTCGGTCCGCGCCGCATTTACGCTCGATGAGGCCGCTGGCCTCGCAGACCGCGCCGGCCTGGCCGGTTGCCGCATCGTGCCTCATTGGCCCGCGCGGTTTCTGCTGAGCTGGAGCAAGCCGTGACCTTAGCAGCAATGCCCGCATTGTCGTGCGAGGCCATCGTAATCGGGGCGGGTCCGGCCGGCGCAATGGCGGCCCGCGAGCTGGCGCGCCGTGGCATTGACGTGTTGCTGGTCGAGCGAAAGCTTTTTCCACGCGCCAAGGTTTGCGGCGCGTGTCTCAACGAGCGGGCCGTTTCCTGGCTGCGGCTCGCCGGCCTTTCAAACCTGCTTCCGCGCCTGGGAGCGGTCAGAACGGAACGCTTTCGCGCCTCCTGCGGTCGGCGAAGCGTCGAAATTGAACTACCGGGCGGCGCCGCCTTGTCGCGTGAAACGTTCGACCAGGCCCTGGCGCAAGCGGCGGTCGAAGCAGGCGGGCGGCTCGTGACCGGCGTCGTCGCGACGGTGCGCGAAACCATGCCAGGCTCAAGTACACGCGAAGTCACGCTGCGCGACGGCGCCGGCCAGGCGCGGACCATTTCGGCCAAGACGGTGCTCTCAGCCGATGGCTTGGGACATCCCGCGCTTGCTCGCTGCCGCGAATTCGTCAGCCGAGTTTCGCCGCACGCCAAGATCGGCATGCGTGCGAGAATCGTCAATCGCGTCGATCGTTTCAAGCCGGGCACGATTTACATGGCTGCGGGCAAAGGCGGTTACGTGGGGCTGGTGCGCGTCGAGGACGGCAGCCTCAACCTGGCCGCAGCCATCGAGCCACAGGCGGTCAAGCGCGCCGGCTCGCCCGCAGCGGCCGTAAGCTCGATTCTCATGGCCTCGGGTATGCCGGAGGTCGACGTGACGGCTGCTGCCTGGCAGGGCACCTTGCCGTTGACTCAGCGGACCGTGCGTCCCGTCGGTCACCGCGTATTTCTGCTGGGCGACGCCGCGGGATACGTCGAACCTTTCACCGGCGAAGGAATGGCGTGGGCCCTGGCAAGCGGCATCGCGGTTGCCGATTTCGTCGAACGCGGCCTCGACGATTGGTGCCCGCGTCTCGAGCAGGAATGGTTGGCCACGTACCACAGGCTCATTCGCAACAGGCAATTCTGGTGTCGCGCGTTCGCCGCCATGCTGCGGAAGCCGGCGGTTGTTGGCGCGGCGGTCCGCCTGGCTTCTGCCTGGCCGGCGTTGTGTCGTCCGATTGTCGCCAGTTTGAATCGTCCGGCGCAACCACTGGAGCTTTGCCACACATGAGCCTGCAACTGGCCGCCCTGGGGGTCGCGGTACCTCAACACTTCATCGAGCAACAGGACGCCGCCGGCGTGGCACAAACGTTGTGCGTCTCAGCCAAAGGGCAACAGCAAGTGATCGAGCGGCTGTTCCAGCGTTCCGGCGTGCGCACCAGACACAGCGTCGTGCTCGAGGCTTCGACGAACGGCAAGCCGGCGGAACAAGCCTTCTTTCGGGCCGCGAGCAGCGGCGACGACGAGGGGCCCACGACTGCCGAGCGAATGCGGTGCTACGAAGAGTCGGCCACGGCGCTGGGCCTTTCCGCGGCGACCGCCGCTCTGGCGAACGCGCGGGCGGCGGCCGACGAGGTCACCCATCTGGTCACGGTGTCGTGTACCGGCTTCCAATCGCCCGGGGTCGATGTGGCACTGGTGCGCGACTTGGGCCTTCATCCGGGCGTGGCTCGAACGCACGTCGGCTTCATGGGCTGCCATGCCGCGCTGAACGCCCTGCGCGTGGCCAAGGCGTTTGCCGATGCCGACCCGGCTGCGTGTGTGCTCATCTGCGCGGTCGAGTTGTGCAGTCTTCACTTTCAATACGGTTGGAAAATGGAGCAGATCATTTCCAACTCGCTTTTTGCCGACGGCGCCGCCGCCGTGGTGGCGCGCGGCCGGACCGACTCCCGCACCGGACCGGGCAAACGATGGGTGCTGCGCAGCTCGGCTTCGGCCATTCTGCCCGATACCGAGGACGAGATGGGCTGGCGCATCCGCGATCATGGTTTCGAGATGTCGCTGTCGGCCAGGGTGCCTGAGCTGATCCGCAACAACTTGCGTCCTTGGCTCCAGCGGTGGCTGGCCGGCGCGGGACTGACGCTCGGCGACGTTGCCTCCTGGGCCATCCATCCCGGCGGCCCGCGGATACTCGACGCCTGCGGCGAAGCGTGCGGCCTTGACGAGCGCCAACTCCAACCGTCGTTCGACGTGCTGGCCGAGTACGGCAACATGTCGTCTCCCACGATCCTCTTTATTCTCGACCGTCTCCAACAGCAATCCAGCCCCGGCCCCTGCGTCGCGCTTGCCTTCGGACCAGGATTGACGATCGAGGCGGCGCTGTTCGACTAGCGCCTTGTCCAGACTAAAAACTGGGTCGGTATCCTGACAAAGCACTAGCTGACGGATTCGTCATCAAATTTGCACGCCAAACGTAGGCCGGCACAGTTGCCAGATTGGGGCGTTTAATAGAGAATGTAGGTCGTTCGGTTCCGCCAATCCAACCCTTTCTTGCGCCAGGCCATGACTCCATCCCGCCCTGCTCTGCGTTGCTTGTTGACGATCGTTGCGGTTGTCGCCGCCGATCTGTTTGTGCCCACTTCGAATGCCGGCGCGCAATTCGGTTACGGCCGGGGTTTTCCCAGGATGTCGCAACAGCAAATCAAATTCATGCAGGACCAGATGAAAGCCGCGCAGGAACAGGAGAAGGCGAAGCAGGACGCTTTCATGAAGCGGTTCGACACCAACAAGAACGGCAAAATCGACGGGAAAGAAAAAGGGCCTGCTCAAAAGTACCTGCGCCAGTTGGAGCTGGGTAAAGATCCCGACAAGGCAATGAAGAGCCTGGGCCGTACGTCCGGCAGTTCCAAAAGCAAACGGGCCAAGCCGGCCATCTCGGAATAAGGCCGCCCGCGCCGCACCTAACACGACAGCGCTATGTTGTAGGTCAGGCTTTCCAGCCTGACTCAGATGGTGCAGACCGCGCAAGAATTCCGTCAGGCTAGAAAGCCTGACCTACGGCGAGGCAGCTCCGCACCCTTTAGCCAAAGGAGAGTGCTTCCAATGTTCACAACGCTCGTCATGCTGTTTGCCGCCGGTCTCGGCTCCGAGGAGGTGGGCATGAAATTCATCGCCAGCGGGGCCTATGCAAAAGCGAGTAACCCCGCGAAGAACCCTACAATTCTCGTCACCCTGAGTGAGAAGGTGCTGCCGATCAAGAAGGCCCCGGAAGGGTTGGTGTCGCCGAGGTATGGTGCCGTCAAAATCGGCGATCAGAGTTGGACTGTAATCGTTGAAGAGCCCGAAGGCGAGCCGTCGAAGCTGCACGTCGATACGAACGCAGACGGCGACCTGACGAACGATCCGGAGCCGAAGTGGACAATCGAAACGAACAACGGCTCGACGAGGTACGTTGGTGAAGCCCAACTTGATCTTGGAGATGGAAATCGTGGAACGCTTCTCCTGATTGGCAGCGACCCGAGCAGCCTCCGTCTGCGATTCGAAGCGAGCGATCCCCGATTGGCCGCCCTTAAGAATCGGTTGTTATGCCGCCAGGATTACGGCTATGAAATCACGACCAAACTCGACGGGCACGAATTCACGTCCTACGTGTGCGGGAAACCGAACGACGCTACCTCACTGTGGATTGACCGGGACGGCAATGGGCGACGGAGCCGTATGCAGGAGTTTATCTACGTGGGCAAGCCGTTTAATTTTACGGGGCACTACCTACGTCCTCAAGTTGAACGGCGGAAAGTTCGGCCTCGATAAAGCGGACGCCACGCTTCCCATCATGAGATATGGGCGACGCACAAACGCCTCATCCGTGGCTAATCATTCACTCACGCGGAAGACGTCGTTCTTCTTGAAGACCGGCGGGCCGCGACGGCCGTCCATGGATTCGAACTCCAGGTGGCAGTCTAGCAAGACGCCCAAGGGCGCGTCATCAGGCAAGTCGATTTCAATGGTGACGACGTTTCCCGCCCGGCTGATTTTCTGCGCTTCGAAGGGGCCGATCTGCACCCAGCTTGGCGGGCCCGCGGGGAGCGGCTCGCGACGAGCACCCGCGGGTAATAGCTCGACTTGCACCGTGCGCTTGCCTCCGCGCGACGCCGTGCCCGGACGGACCGCGCCAATCACTTTTTCCAGCGGGCCCTCCCCGCGCTGCGTTTTGTCTTCGATAGCGCCCGGCCGGCGGCGGGCAAGCGGCGGGCTGTTCGACGTTTCGACCACACCGGCGTAGCCGCCCAGAATGTAGGGAAAGCGGCCGGGCGTGACGTGATAGTGGTAGCCTCGCGCGTCGTCTTGGTGCCCGTTGCAAACGTCGAGCGCCCGTCCGCCCGTCAGGTCTTTGGCCATCAGCCCCTCGTCTTCATAAGGACCGTAAACCGGAAAGCCGTCGAAGGCGAAGCCGATGACCGGAGAGTGCTGCTTGCCGTCGTCGGCAAAGGGCGATTTCACGCAGCTCGGGTACTTGTGATAGTGGTAAACCCCTTGCTGCTGCGGATGGCCGCAACACGAATCGAGCCACACCTCGGAATACCCATCGACGGCGTTCCTGCCGCCCATCTCGAACGGATTAAAGAAAACGACGCCGTTCAGGGCGACGCCGATCGGTCCCATCGGTACGCTCGTGATTGCCTCGGCCAGCCTCGGTTCGAGCGGCAGGCGGAAGGTGAAATCCTGCACGCGGATGGAGTTCGGGTTGTTGCTGTTGGGAAAGATTGCCGTCGGGTGATTGGGATATCCCTGGCTGCGAATGATCAGGAGGGTGTCATCGTTGCTCAGACGCACATCGTCAATGCCGTCTTCGTTCGAGTCCTGCGTGTGGTACGAGAACAGATCGATGTAACGATCGCCGTCGCGATACAGGTATTTGGGCTTTTCGCCGATCGTTACGTACCAGCGACCGCCGATCGGCTTTGCCGTCGGCTCGGCCGCAATGTCACACGAAGCGGAACGAGCGATTGAAATTGCCAGCAGAACGACGGTCGATCTTATCGGATGTTTGCGCACGGCAGGACCTCACAGCGCGGCGTAGTGCGGAAAGACGGCGATAAGGCATTAGTGCCCGCCGTTTCATAATAACGCCGGTAAGATTTGACCGGGAAGATGTCTCCTATCTATCCGCCGCGGCCGGCTAGGAAGGGCGCGCCACGTTTTGTCGCGAGGCAACGAGACTTTGATAGAGCGCGACGTATTGCTGGGCGCTGCGGCTCCATGACCAATCTTGACGCATGCCGTTGAGGACGATTTGCGACCATAAGGCCGGTTGATGCCAGGCGTCGATGGCCCGCTTGAGCGTCTCAGCCAGCGCCAGCCCTTCGTAAGCGCGGAAGGTGAAACCGGTGGCCTTCCCTGCGGCGAGCGTTTGCTCGTTGGAGTCGGTCACGGTGTCGGCCAGCCCACCGGTCGCGCGGACCACCGGCGCCGTGCCGTACTTCAGGCTGTAAAGCTGATTCAGGCCGCACGGTTCAAACCGGCTGGGCATGAGGAACAAGTCGGCGCCCGCCTCAATGCGATGCGCCAAGGCGTCGGAAAACGTCAGCCGCACGGCCAGCTTTTGCGGAAAGCGTTCGGCGAAGGTTGTCAGCATCTGGTGGTATTTGGGATCGCCCGTGCCCAGCACCACCCATTGGACGTCGCTGGTCCGCAGCCAGTCTTGCATGACCGCGGTGATCAGGTCGAGGCCCTTCTGGTCTACCAGCCGGCCAATGAAGCCGGCCAGCGGCAGGTTGGGATCTTGCGGCAATCCCAGCTCAACTTGCAGGGCCGCCTTGGCGGCCGATTTGCCGACGGCAAACGTGCGCTCGTCGTAATGCTGCGGCAAGTGCGTATCAACTGCCGGGTTCCAGATACGATAGTCGACGCCGTTGACGATGCCCGACAGCGAGTCGCGCCGCTGTTGCAAGACTCCTTCCAACCCGCAGCCGAGCGGAGCGGTTTGAATCTCGTCGGCGTACCGCGGGCTGACGGTGTTGATCCAGTCGGCAAACACCAACCCGGTCTTCATCAAGTTCAGCTTGCCATAGAACTCCATCTGGTGCCAATTGAAATATTTCCAATCGAGCCCGGTGAGCAGCATGTCCCAATGCCAGAAGACTCCCTGATAAGCCAGGTTGTGAACGGTGAACAAGCTGGCAATCGCCCCATAGCCGGGCAAGCCACGGTATTCGGTTTTCAGGTAGGCCGGGATCAGGCCAGTTTGCCAATCGTTCGCGTGGATCACGTCGACGTCGAGCCGCAGCAGACGGATGGCCTCGAGCACCGCCCGGCTGAAAAACACGAACCGCTCGCAATTGTCGACGTAATCGGTGCCATTGAGCGCGTAAAGTTCGTCGCGGCGATAGTAGTCGTCTTGTTGAACCAGATAGACGGCCACTTCGCTGCGCGGCAGGCGGCTGCGCAACAGTCGCCCGGTGACCATCTTGCTGCCGATGGGCACGGTGATGAAGATGTCGGTCGCTTCGATCGGCTGGCCGCACTCCAACGCATGGCTATACGCCGGCAGAAAGACCACGACACGGTGGCCGAGCCGCTCCAATTCGACGGGCAGGGCCGCCATCACGTCGGCCAGTCCGCCGGTTTTGGCGAATGGCACCGCTTCGCTGCCGGCTAACAGAATATTCATAACGGATTGATGACTGACAATTCCATGCTTGCTGTTCCCATACCAGTTTAGCTGAAGCACACGACGCGAACTATCAGCAAGGCCCCTGGCGGGCTGCTTCTGTGGGCAGCAGGGCACGATTGCGCGGCAATGCAGGCAATTCGGCTGGTAAGGGTTGCACCGCAGGCGGTTTGCCCATGCCGCTTCTTTGGCCTATGCATTCCCTATACGCCTATGTTCTTCGCAATTACCGCACTCGGCGTCTCGGCCGTCCAAATCTTGATTGGCGTGGCCATTGGTATGTCGCTGCGGAAGAACCGCCAGCGGCAGGAGGTGGTTGAACGACCATTGCGCGCTCGCGAACCGCGGCAGGAAGGCGTCGATCGACCGGTAGAGGGGCCGGCCGAGATCAGGCCGCAGCCCGATCATCGGCAGCCCGCTTCCGCTCCGCAGTTGGCGCACACTGATGTCGAGCGGCGTCCGCATTCCGTTGTACCGCAGCCGGCGCCGACAGAAACATCTGAGGGTCGGTTGGGCAGCGAACGTGCCGTGGCGGCTTTTCCACGCGCAACGGTCCGACCCCAGGCCGAAGAACCGATCGCCGCACCGAGCGGCAAAGATCGTCGCATTTCGTCGCGACGAGCGTTTGAATTCCGGCAGCGCGTGGCGCCCTATCACGGCGGACTGCTGCCCGGAAAAGCCAGCTTTCGCGAGGTGGAATGTCAGGACATCTCCTCGACGGGCTTCTCCTTCCTGTCGTCGCAGTTGCCCGACTTCGACTCGATCGTGGTGGCGCTCGGCGCGGCCCCGGAGCTGGTCTATCTCCAGGCACAGATCGTCAATCGCTTTGAAGTCGCTGACGGCCCCGCGCCCTTGTACCGCATCGGCTGCCGGTTTGTGGGTCAGGTGACGGCGTAGTGGTACGAAGAGCTGGATATGAACGGCAGGGGGGACCGGCGTGCGCGAAGTCGGCGTCTGATTCCGAAGTTGTTGGCACCCTTTTTTTCGGGAACAACCTTGGCTTTTTGCGTACCCCAGGCATTTATGCCTGGGTATCGATGACGGCCAAACGACCGCACGTGC
>DASSFG010000192.1:0-4045 GCA_035694685.1 Pirellulales bacterium | reverse complement strand
GGGCCGCACCAATCGGCATAGAAATCGAGCAACACCGTATCGCCGCTCGACAGCGCAACCGCTAGCAAAGCCGCCTGCAACGAGACCATAACTTCCCTCCCTGGGTTGGGCTCGTGGACGCTTGCCCGGCGTCGTGCCGGGCTAAGCCTGGATCAAATAAACCGTACCTTCACGGGCAACGGGACGACCTGCCAGACGGCCGGGTTGGCGCCCCAGAACTGACACAGGGCGAAGACCGGAAATCCATTAGGGCAACATCCATGTCGCCGATCGAAATGCGGGGCGGCATCATTGTCGCCCTTGGCAATTTTTACAATCCCAAACTCGCCCGATTTGTGTTCTCTGGCCCAACGGGTGGCGATTCCTTCGCGCGCCGTACAAATTGGGTTAGGTGGAGAACCGTCTGACGAGGATCGAGAAGTGCGTCCGGGATGAATGCACGCCGCGTGCCAAGGGGTCGTATTCGGTACTTTTACCTAGCCCAGGCATTTATGCCTGGGATCGAGGAAACAAATTCGATTTCCGCACGTGACCGCGTCGAGGGCCGCCGCAGGCGGCCCGCGACGCCGTCACGTGCGGCCGTATGGTCACCATCGTTACCCAGGCATAAATGCCTGGGCTAGGCAAAAAGCTAAGGGTTGCTTCAGAAGAAAACATGCGCCAAGGAGCTTCGTAACCACAGCTTGATTCTGCGCATGCCAGGGTGGGACAATCGAGCAGAAATCGGGCGCTTGCGAGAATGAGCTTTTGCGTCCCCTGCGCATACGAGACGGCCAGGGAAGGCCATCCTCCAGTCTGCGTTACGCTGCCGCACGGGCCAATACGGTTTCGAGCCGATGAATGACCATGCCCGCGGTCACTTCTTGCATGCAGTCGTGTTGATGTTGGCAATGAGATAGTTTGCGCAGCAAGCAGGGCGAACACGGGACGTGGGCCTGCACCACGGCTTCCATGCGGCGGTAGGGACCGGTCAGCAGCGGGCTGGTCGGCCCGAAGATGCTTACCAAGGGCCGGCGGAATGCCACGGCCAGGTGCATCGAACCCGAATCGTTCGTTATGCACACGCCCGCGCGGCGCACCAGCGCCATCATCTCGGCCAGCGTGGTTTGGCCCGTCAGATCGCACGCCGAGGGCGAAAGCGCGGCCACCCGCGCGGCCCGCAGGCGATCTTTCGGCGCACCCGCCAGCACCACCGCAAAGCCGCGACGCTCTAGATGCCGGGCCACGCCCGCAAAGCCCTCGGCCCGCCAATGCTTGGTCTCCCAAACGGTGCCAGGCACGACGAGCGCGATCGGCCGGCCAAGCACGCCGTGAGACGACAGGAGATTATCAATCCGCTCCTCGCTCGCGGGCGGAAGATAGATCGTGAAATCGGGCTCGCCCGGCTCGAAACCTAGCACGCGGCCGAGCCACAGATAACGATCGACCGCATGGACGGCATCGGTCAATAGCGGAATGTGGTGTGAGTAGACAAGCCAGGCCCCTTCCCGGGTCTTTTCGAAGCCGACACGCACGGGCGCTCCCGTGGCAATGGTGAACAGGGCCGAACGCAGTTGCCCGTGAAGGTCGATCACCAGGTCATAATGATTTCGCCGTAGCGCGCCGAGCAGGCCCAACACGCCCTTGGTGGCGAACCAGTCGCGGCCGAAGCGCGAATAACGTCGGCGGTCGAATAGCACCACGTTCGACAGCGCCGGGTGATGCCGCACCAGGTCCGCATTTTCGGGCGTGACGAACCAATCGATCTGAGCGTCGGGATACCGCTCGCGCAGCCGCACGAGCACGGGCAGCGCATGGACGATATCGCCCACGGCCGACGGCTTGATCAGCAAAATGCGGCGAAAGCTTGCCGCCGTCAGCGAGGCAGTAGCCATTTAGGACGCGGTCCGGTACTCCCCTGCTTCTTGGGAACGGCCTGCCAGCGACAACAGACGCTTGGTCCAGGCCGAAAAGCGGTGCCGTTTCAGCTCGCGGTCGACAATCCGCTGCTCGGTGACCCAGTTGAATTGCAGCACCCGGCGCTGGCCCACAAACGGCTTATGGCCGTGGAACGAATTGTTCGAGCGGCGGAAGCAAAGCAGCGTGCCTTCTTCCGGCGGCACTTCCAAGATCACGTCGTCGAGATTATCAGGTGAACGCAGCAGGCGCAGGCGTCCGCCGCGGGCCTCCCACTCGCCGTTCAGGTAGATCAGCACGGTGATAATTTTCGACGGCGTATCAGTGTGGATGCGGCCATCGCGGGGGCTGCAACGCCCGCGGGCCGTGATCATGGTCGGCCGGCCGCTGAGGTCGATGCCGAATTTCGCCTCGAACGCGCGGCGAAATTCGTCGCCGTTCATCTCCGCCACCAGGTTGGCGAAGGCCGGGCCGTACGTCAGCTCGCTCAAGGGAAAACTGCCCGGCCGCTTGATCGCGGGATAGCTGGCGTTGATGGCGGCACGGGCTTCCGGCCGGACGAAGCCGGGCAAGACGAGATAGTCGAACGGCGTACGCACCAGCGGGGTTGCGCGAAACGCGGCGAGGTCGAGCGCGCCCATGAAAACAGCTCCTTCTGCGGTATTGGAATCGCCTGCGACTGGCCGACGGCTACCCATTCGGCCATTGCGGGGGCTGAACTTGAGCAAAACGGAGCCGTCTTGGCAAGATGAATTACTCAGAGAGGTCCGTGGCGATCAGTTCCTCATCGTTGCGGGCAAAGACGTGGCGGTCGGCAAAGGCGGGGTGCGACCAGCACACGCCGCCGCGTTCGTTGAGCTGTACGCGAGTCGGCTCGAGCAGCTTGGCGCGGCTGAGCTCTTCATATCCCGTGGGCGATAACTTGGTGATGATCAGCTCGCCGCGCTCAGTGAACATCCAGATTTTGCCGTGGTTTTCCACCATGTGGATGTTGAACCACCGCCGCAGCCGCGGGTTGGCCTGGTAGTCGGAGGGAATCGGCTCGAGGCTTTCCCAGACGCGGTCGCCCGTGTCGCCTTCCAGGCAGCGCAGCTCGCCATAGCTGTCGACTCCATAGACGTAGTTGTCTTTCAGGTAGGGCGTGGCCATGATCGATTGCAGGCTGTCGGTGTGCCGTTCGTCGGGCCCGACGCGCCGCCAGATTTTTTCCACATCAGGCTTCTTCTGGTTTAACCGCAACATGAGCGAACCGTCATAGAAGGCCGTCACAAAGAGATGGTCGCCTTCCACCACCGGCGTCGAGATGGCCAGCACCATCCGTGACGGCGGAAAAGGATACGTCCACAGCACCTTGCCCGCCGCTGGGTCGAGGCCGGCCACATGTTGTCCGGTCCAGCAGACCAGCACGCGCCGCCCGGCCTGGTCGATCATGATGGGAGCGGCATAAGAGGCGTCGTCCTGCAGGGCACGCCAGCGCTTTTTGCCCGTTTCTTTCTCCAGTGCCACGATACACGCGTTTTCGCCGCCTACTTGCAGGATCACCAGGTCGCCTTCAATGAGCGGCGAGCAAGCCAGCCCCCAGATGGGCATCCGCACCTTGTACTCGCGGGCAAGATCGTGTTTCCAGAGTACCTCTCCACTGGCCGCGTCGAAGCAAAAAAAGTTGCCCATGGCTCCCAGAGAATAGGCGCGGCCATCGTCAATGGTGACCGCGGCCCGCGGTCCGGCTGTATAGCTGATGTCGCGATACTCACAGTCGTACGTGTGCGACCAGACTTTGTCGCCCGTCTTGGCATCGAAGCAATGCACGCGCTCGATCTGCTTCGGCTCTTCCACTCGATCGGTGACGTAGACCCGCCCCTTGGCCACCGTGGGGCCGCTGTAGCCGCTCGAGATCGGCACGCGCCAGCGCGGCGTCAAGTGCGAAGACTTGAAATGCTCGACCACGCCGCTTTCTCGCCATACGCCGTCGCGCGTGGGCCCGCGCCATTGAGGCCAATCGTCGGCGTTCAGCAGCGACGTGCAAGCAGCCACCAACGCCAGACAAATTGACCTTACCAGAGATGAGTGCATGATGAATTCTCCTCGTTCACTCGGTGAGATGATTGTAGGGTGGGACAAGCGAGCTTGCGAGCGCCGGCCCACCATT
>DASSFG010000191.1:0-14995 GCA_035694685.1 Pirellulales bacterium | reverse complement strand
AAAATGAGGACAATCAAACGGTACTCTGAGCGGGGATGCGCTTCAGCGGCCGCGCGAGACCTGGGAAGGGTCTCGCGGGCCGCTAGCCCGCCTACATCTTATTCAGGCTCAAACGGCGCCCAAAGATTGGGGTCCACCTCAGAGCGAAAAGAGCGACGGCCAAGCGGCATCCGTCACCGCTCGATTTTGCAACTTGGCAAGGCTCGCCGTAACGCGTCGGCGCCAGCCCCATCACCGGCAACAACGAGCATCAGTTAAACCCCAGCGCGGCCTACGGCCGCAACCAAAGTGGATTGCTTGGTGGTGTGTCTGATTGGAAGGGAGAATCAAAAGCGACATGACGAACTACCGGTGGCCTCTTCTCCTGTTGGTTTGTGGGCGGAGGAACGGCTTTCCGACATTCACCACCGATGTATCCAGGGTGACTGCTTGTTCAACCGTCGGCAAAGCTCCATGGCGGCGACATAGAATCGAGACCTGGCATGAGTCGTTGGCTCCCGGAGCGTGCGGATCGCCGCAATGGCGTGGATCAGAGAAGAGGCCACCGGTACTCGAAAGTAGAACAGGGGTTACCTCGCGGCATAAAATCTTCGCGGGGCGCAAAGAAAATGAGCGTTAGTAGTGCTCGCAAGAAAACACAACCCGTGCCATTATCTTGATCGTCTCGGCCGGGTTAGGCGTATTGATGTGGCTTGGACTGCCCATCCTTGTAGGCGAACACGTCGCTTACATCGGCGCTGGCATGGTTTGGATGTCACAGAAGATCTGGCGCAGATAGATCTGGCGCAGATTTTAGCCTCGGATATTTTTCTGTCAGTAATCTTTTTGTCAATCGCATCGGCGTCAGCCGCTCCGTGGCCGACTGCCTTACCCCCGGGACAAAAGCGACAAAAGCCACAGCTTCCGTTCAGACAAGGAGTATGACAGAAAAATTATCGACAGAAAAATGCGTGGTCCCAGCCTTTCACGCCGGCGCTGCACCGCAGGCACGCCGCCCCGCGTCGAGTAGAATGGAGGCATGGCCCACGAACCAGTTGCCAGCGGCTTTGCGCAATTCTCCGAATCCGACTTTGACCGACTGTGCTGGCACGATTGCCATATTTGGGGAATCGCGTTCCGCGTCAATGAGCCAAGCAACTGTAAAATCTACCCCGTGTTTGACCTGGTTGTGCGGTCGCCCGACGTGCCGCCCGTTGGTCCGGCCGTCGACTTTAGGCCCCTCATCGATGGCCTGACATCGACCGTTGCACCCGAAACTTGGGACGATGTGGGAGGGCCGGGGTCCGTGATGGCGTTCGCCAACGCGGGAGCGCTAGTCGTTTTGCAGAAGGCTGCTGTACACGAAGAAATCGACCTCTATCTGCGGACGCTGCGCGAAATTGGCGCGGCGCACTAGCGCCTTGTCCAACCTTTCTCTGTGGGGAACGCCCTCCGTACCACTCAGCCCCAATTTATTTGCGCCCCGCGGAATATGGTCGCAGTTCCCGCGAGTACCGGTGGCCTCTTCTCTGTTGGGCGTTCTTGAAGTTCGCTGCGTGGAACCTCACCAACGATGGATCCAGGGTGGTGCCCTCGATAGTCGCTCGCAAAGTTACGGCTTACTTAGCAATCGCCGCATATCGGGCCCGATGCGGGCGCTATCCAGCCAACGTGCTTGCAGGTCATGCCGTGCGTGGAATTCCGGATAGCGGGCGTCGATGACGATGCCTGGATGGGAACGCCGCAATGCCGCCAGCGCTTTGTGCAGCGTACTAAGTTCGGCTGACAGCACTAGCAACTCGCGGCCATCGTCCAACCTGAGCGTGGCAGACTGAAGATCCTCCTCGTGCTCCACCTCGCCAAAGACGAACTCGGCGCGCCGCCTTATTGTGTCATCCTGGTTCTCCGCCCGGTAGCCGGCGGGACCGGCGATATGAACGGTCTTCAGGCCCTTGAGCGCCGCGAGCGCTTTGAAACCGTTCGGGGTCGCGATCACTTCGTCGATCGCCAGTTCTTCCAATGAATCCAACGGCGCCAGCTTCGCCAAACCAATATCGCTGGCCGACGTCTCAGCCAAATCGAGTGACTTCAACCTCGAAAACCGGGCAAGCTGACCAAGACTTTCGTCACCGATTTCCCATTCATCCAGGACAAGGCATTCCAGCCGCGGCAACACCGGTAGGTGTTTTAGCGTCGGTGCTTCTCTTGAGTTTTCGGCCTCGTCCGAATCGTCGGCTTTGAACGGAAAGATCACCAGCGTGAGCGCTTTCAAGTCTGTCAGACCGGAGAGGCAATTCAGGCTATCACCGGCCTCTTCGTAGATTTCCAAGCGAAGCCGCTGCAGGTAAGTGAGCCTGCCAATCGCCGCGAGGCACTCGCGTGTGGCAGTCCGCGACTCCGTTAGACCTTTACCTCTGGCGTCGACGCATAAGACCCGTAATTGTCGCATCTTGCCGAGGGCATCGCCCATACCGCCGGTAAACACAAAGGGCGAGTCATAGAGCCAGGGCGTGATATCAAGCAATCGTAGGCTGGGCAATCTCGCCAAGCGCTGGAATGTTTCCTCGTGCATCCCAGGTGAGTCGACCCGAGCAGCGACGATGCGTCTGCGGAAACGGTCGGCCCCGAGCAGGTCGAGCCACTTCGGTCCCGATCGTTCAAAGTAAACGCCTCCGATTAAGGATAGCGAGATCTCGTCCTGCTCGTCGGCGCGATTTCGTGTGGCGACGCACCAGGCGCACAGCGCGCATGCGAGCGTGACCCCGACGAGCATCGTCTTCAGACTCCAACGGAAGCGCGGCTGATAGCGCTTCAAAAGCGATTCGCAGACAAGTCCCGCCGCTACAAGTGCAACGAGGCATACCAGCAAGTTGCCGGCCAATCGCGCTGTGCTGTAATCCCACACTCGCAGCAATTGCAGGGGCGCCAGGTCGATGTAGCGATACCAGATACAAGGCCAGCCATAAGAGTGCTGTGTGGTCGCTCCGAATTCCACCTCGGTATCCGAACTTAGGTTTGCGAGCACCATCAACACTGAAAGTAAGACCAGCAACACGAGCGTTGTGGGTCGCGGTTTTGCGCGGAGGGGTGGCCGATAGTGGCGCAACAGCCATTGGCAGGCCGTCAACACGGCGGCCAGGATCGCGAGCCACACCGCCAGATTGGCGATCAAGCGGACAAGACTGTACCGCAAAACGGGCGATGTCGGTGTCCAAGGAGGTTCGAGATTATGACAGAAACCGAAGTGCGGCCGACTGTATTCGGCCGGGGCCGTGCGACGTATGGTGATGGTTTTGCTGCGCCAATACCACGGCAGAGGCCAGCCATAAGCCCGTTCCAAGGATTTGTTGCGGTAGCCGAATTCAACGACCGTGTCGCACTTCACCGGCTCCGACGAAAAATTGGCCAGGGCAATCGCGATCGTCGCGACCAACAAGACGAGCAGCGTCAGGAGACGCGCGAGAGAGAATGCGTCGGCTTGTAAGCTCGAGGGTTCCATCAACCACACAAACGTCTTCAAACAGGACTGGGGACTGGGCGTCTTAGCGGACCTTTCGGCGCTTCGTCATCCTGTCCCAATCCTCCTGACTAGGTAAGCTCAAGAGAGGCAGCCCTTCCATTTGCCGGGCTATCGCGTCGTCCTCGCGCCTGCGCCGCTCACGCTCAAAGTGAATGCCCCCCAAGAACGCAGCCACGACCAGCATGGCTATCAGCAACGCGCGGAGGCTGAATTGGGGACGAGGCATGGGACTACTTCCCTCGCTGCTGCTGGGACTCTTCCGGGAAAACCTCCGCGTAGAGCCTCGCAAACTTTTCCTTTCCGGCGGCGCTCAAGGTCTCCTTTTCGACTTCTTTACCAGGTTCATACCGGTAGACCCACTCGCATTCAATACAGACGACGGCATCGACCTGTTTGTCGCCTTCATCAATGGAGATACCCAGTCCGGGATTGAAGCAGTCCGCTCCCCCTCCGCCAAAATTCGCTGGGTCGCTAATGGCCTCGCGAATTGAGCTGGCTATCTCTTGGGCGGTAATCCGCCTGCTATCGAGAATCGGCCATGTGCGAAAACTGTTGTCTGGCGCTGCGAAGGGACCCTCTTCTCCTGTTTCTACGGCACGTTTCTCGTAATATTCCCCGTCGAGCAGATAGACACGAACGACTGGCCCTTCGGCGGGGTCCGATGACTGGTTTGTTTTTGCTATTGGTTTCGCCGAGCAACCAACCGCGAGCAAAACGCAGACCAAGTGTAGAAAGCCAAACTGAACGCGGCGGCGCATAGGGTACTCAGTCTTCCGCAATACCAAGGAGCTTTACCTCGAACTCCAACACGGCGTTCGGCGGAATGCCAGGAGCACCCTGATCACGATAGCCAAGATGTGGGCTAACCAGCAATCTGCGAATGCCGCCAACCTGCATCCCTACCGTTCCGCGCTCAAGTCCCGTGATGACTTCTCGCCGCCCGATTCGGAACGATGTTGTTCCAATACCAAACTCTTCCCCGTGGTTCAGCCAGCCGCGCCATTCGATGGTAGCAGTCGCGCCTGGTTGGACAGAGGGGCCGTGCCCAAGCAAAACTTCGGTCACTTTCAGTCCGCTTGGAAACCCTCGGGTCATAGGCCCATCTTAGCCGGCTTGGCTTGCGAATTGCTAGCTGTAATTGTCATGAGATCGCTTCGGCTCGATCGAATCTTTGTGACCGCGGTGCTGCTTGCACTCTCGATCTGGTTTTTCAGCATGAGCGACCCCTTTTCGCCCTACACGCTCATGACTATTCCTCTCGGCGTGATCTTCTTTTTCGCCGCCCTCGGCGCCGTATTCGGGCAGCCGGATCGTGGTGCCCGGACGGGCCTTGGTATGCTGGTGACATTTCTCGGCATCTTGGCAGTCACCAAGAATGGGACCATTTCGCTGGCGATCACCGTCGCGGTGGCGCTGGCCGTTTGCGCCTTTATACTCTGGCGTCGAAGGCAAGTGCATGGACCGTAAGGCCACTTTAAGTTCACTCGCCCAGCAACAGCGCGCCGCCGACGGCAGTGGAGCGGTTGGGCGAACGGCCGGCGCGCCTCGATGTGCCGCCATTCGTTGGCACGCTATTTTCACCCACTGCAGATTATGGAACTCGCTCGCAACCGAACGAATCTTGGGATCGCGGCAGCCGGGATGGCGATGCTGCTGGTATCACCGATTCTCTCGCGCTTGGTGCCAGGGCGAACGTTCGCGCTCGATGTTTTCATCGCGTGGGAAATATTGGCGCCGGTCCTCATAGGATTCGGTGTCGGACGTGATGCCGGCCGTCCCATTGCCGGAACGATCATAGGCCTGGGTTTCTGGCCAATGCTGGCGATGTTTATCGCCGCTTTAGACGTGATGGCGAAACTCTACGCTGGCTGACTTGACATATCGTTTTCGATGCATTGGTCACCCTCGTGCCCCCTTCTTCATGCGGAGTCTGTCGACGAACCGTCAGTCCTCGGCGACAGAGGCGCCCTATTTTGGAGTTTGCGATGCAGGTCGGACGCGGCGCACCAGTGCGAACAGACCACGGACTCCGAGGGCCACGACAAGCACCGGAGCTACACAAATCTCACCTGCCAGAATGATATAACCGAGAACGAAACCGCCTCCGCCCCATTCGCGAACATGCCTCTCGCCTTCGCCCGGCGTTGCACAGATGTAGCACCAGAACGAAACTCCAAGCCCGCAGCTAATCCAAAAGATCAGCGTTGCCAAGATCCAGCGCGTCGGCCCGCGTAACCCAGAGCGGAACAGATAGGCGGCAAAAAACGCATCAATTGCGAGCCATGCGATCATGGCCGGCACGTATGGCAGCACGAGGGAAAGGGTCAGCAGTGCGGCGGCAGCTAGCCCAGCGAGAGTTTGAAGTCGGCTCATACGGCAGCCTCGCGATGTGACGTGGCCCGCCCCGCAAGCCCCGCCTAACCGCCCAAGCAAGAAATGGGCCGTCGCATTGGCAATATGTCCGCGTCGATTGCCTCTGGTGCGGCGGCAACCGGCATAACCGGCAGCCACCAGGAAGCGTCATCCCGATTTGCCCGGGGACAGCACGTCGGCTAGGATCCGGTTATGAGCCAAGCCGAAATCGGACACATCACCACCAATCCCAGCGTTTGCGGCGGCAAGCCTTGTGTGGCGGGATCTCGCATTCGGGTCCAAGACGTTTACGTCTGGCACGAGATGCAAGGCCTGTCGGCGGACGAAATTGTTTCGCGATTCCCGCAACTCACGATGGCGGACGTCTATGCCGCGCTCTCGTATTATTGGGACCATCGCGACGAAATCCAGCGGCAGATGGCGGCAGATCACGAGCTCGTCGAAAGCATGAAACGGCAATTTGGCTCGCCGCTGCGGGAGAAGTTGCGAGGAGTTGGAATCGATGCCCCGGACGATTCGATTCCATCTGGATGAGCACATCGATCCGGCGGTTGCCGACGGCCTGAGGCGTCGTCACATCGAGGTGACAACAGCCGCCGAAGCCGGATTGCTTGGCGCGGATGATCCTGTCCAATTGTCATTCGCCAATGCTCATGGAGCGGCCGTCGTAACCAACGACAGCGATTTCTTAAGATTTCAGCACAGGGGCGAGCCGCACTGCGGCATTGTTTATTGCCATCAACAAACACGCACGATCGGTGAGATCATCAGCGCGCTGGAGCTCATCTGGGAGGTGCTTGAACCAGAGGAGATGTCGAATCGCGTGGAGTTTATTTGACGACAATACCGCCCCCACACCAGAATGACGATTTTCTCCCATCAGGTGGCACAACTGGCTTGCGCTCTTCGTCCTCGTGGGCTTCTTAGCGAAGATAGTTGTCGATGCCGCAACGGGTGCGGTTCACGCAAGGGCAGGAAACTCCGCCAGCCCGGCGTCGCTGATTTCGGTAAACGAGAGGTCGAGTCGCTGGAGTCTTCCAAGTGGGGCAAGATGGCCGAGGCCGCCTGTGATTGGCGTTTCCGTTAGATCGAGATCGCGTAACGACTTCAACTTGCCGATGGCCGCCAGGCCTTCATTACTCAGGCCGCAGCGGGAGAGATCGAGCGACCAAAGACGCGCGAGCGAGCTCAGCGATGCGAGGCCCGCGCCATTGATGCGATATCCGCTCAGGTGCAGACGTTCCAAGCGAGTCAGCTTCGCGAGCGGCGCTAACTCGATGTCCGTTGCTGTCGTGTTCGGCAAGTTGAGCCACCGCAAATGGTTCAGATTCGCCAAACAGGCGATATCGCGTCCTGAGGCACCGGGCAAGGACAGTCCCTCCAGGCTGCGGAGCGACTGGACGACTGCCATACCTTCGTCACCGAGGCACCTGGGCCACGCGTGCAAGTAGCGTAATTGGCTGAGGTCGCTAAGGTGGGCCACTCCCTCCGCCGTAAGGGTAGAGGACTGCTCGTCAATTGTCAGGCTTCTTAGGTTCGGCAGCGAGTCTAGACAGGCCATCACCGAGTCATCCGCGCCATTGAGCGTCAGGTTCCGCAATCCGTTTAGCGAGCGAAGAGCGGCCAACTCTGCTGTCGTTATCGACCCATGGGCCGGCGTCCGTCGGACGCACGTGAACATGACATGGATGTTTTCCGGGTCGAGTTCGACGAGCGCTCGAACGACCTCCAGGTACTTTTGGTCCTCAGGAAAATGAAACGTCGCATCGTGAGCCCGCAGCCAGCCCAACGACGCCCAAATGTCGTCCACACCCCACCCATCGATTATGTCACCTAGCCAGGTGGGAAGCATCAACTCGAAAGAAACCGAACCCAGCCCGTCAGCTCCTTCAGCCGCCGAAATCGCATTGGCGAACGCATTGCGGCGCTGCGCGATGCTCTCTAGCGGAATGGATAAGAGCAGAATCGCCACCAGCAGGTCGCCTATCGTGAACTGCCAAAAGCGTTGTCGGCGTCGGCGGCGCCGCTCCACGATGGCGGCAAACGCCGCGAGTAGCGAGAGACTGACGAAGACGTCGCCCGTGAGACCCGCCCAGTCGAGATAACAAACGTCAGCGGTGATCCCAAACGCTCGAGTTTTTCTCGTCTGTTGCTTGCCGGACAAGCCAGGTAAACGGCCAGCCATGCGCGCACGTCGATTCGCTTCGCCAATCCTGCCAGGGATAGGCCGTTGCGCGCTCGCCAGGGATATTCGCAAATGCCAAGGCGGCGGCAACCGGCATAACTGCCAGCCACGAGGAGGTGTGAATCTGATGCCAACGCCGACGGGCCGGTCGGGGCGGATTGCTCTGATCCATGCTGAAAGTCACTCGGTCGCGACGTTTGTTCGACGAAATGTACCACTCCGCGAGTATGGGCGGAATTGGAGATCGTGCCACGCTATACTTAATCGCATGACGAACGGCGCCGAAAACCGTTCAAGATGTCATCGCATTCATTCAATCACGGAGGCGGTTTTCGCCCTGACGGTTTTTTCTGACCGACTCGTTCAGCGATCCGCACACGACCGAACTCCACGTCCAGCCTCTGACTTTTGGCCGGCGGTCCGCGGCGAGTTGGCCAACTTCGAAGTGTTCCGAAAAACGGCCGGGGCGTAAGCGCCTTTGCCATAACGACTTGCGAATCCACCATTAGCTGGGTGCCATGGCATTCGCGCCGCGCGCGGCGCATTTGCCAAAACATTGGCGCCGCGCGCGGCGCCTTTGGCTGCCTCCCTGTTCGGCGGGATATTGGCATTCGCGCCGCGCGCGGCGCCTTTGGCGGCACGCGGTCGTTCGGTCGTGGCTTTGGATACCGAGACGCCCCGACCAAGTTTACCTCGGTTGAGCGCATGATTGTCCGCCAGAAAGCGCCCGCGCAAACACCGTTCGTTGGCCCTTGTCGTTGGCCGCCGCGTCGCGGCGGCCAGCGATACGGTCAGTTGGCGGTGGCAAGGCAGCCGCCGTTGCGACAAGCGTGTCGCACGGACCCGTGAAGGCGAGCAGACAATGCCGGAAGCGAAAGCGGCGTATACGCCCCCTCACTGCGTTACAACTCGGTGTCCCTGAACCTTTGGTACGCCCGTACGGCCGTGAGGATCCCGGGAACGATCTTGATGGTGGCGAGCCAAGCGGCGAGGCCAACGATCAACCAATGTTCTTTTGGTATCCCTCCCAGCGCATGCCACGTGCCCGCCCATATGTTTCCCATCCAATTTGATTTCCGGCCTGGCCCAGTCGTCGCTCGCCACGCCTTCGGATAAACTTGGGTTAGAGGTATGGAGCGACCAAATGCGGTCCATCACCAAATACTCCCAGGGCGAATTCGAAAGTTGGCGAGCGACGTTGCTCGGCGGCCGTTATTCTCCGCTGCTCATTTTGTTTGCGGTTTACCTCGCCTTCCACCTGTTGACTCCATGCCTGTTGTACCTCGCAAGGTCCAACACCAGGTCGGGCATGTGGCACTACGAGGTCCAAAGGCGCCGCGAAAACCCAATGTCGGACGGTCTTGGTGGACGCTTCGCCCAATTCAACCACACTGCATCGACGGCGTCGTGGGTCAATGGCGTGGTCGCTCTCATCTGCACCTCCGCCATGGTGCAGCGGGCCATGTTCGCCGTGTGGGTCGCCTTCGGGTCCGGCAGGTGGCTTGTGCGGCTGGCATTGGCGCTGGCCGCGTCGGCCTGCCTGTACGCCATCATGCAATGGCAGATCGGCCTCGACATCGGCGGCCGGCGAGGCGATATCGACCCCTTCATGTTGATGCCGATGGAGATGTTGTCGCTCACCGCCATTCCGGCCGGCCTGGCGCTGTGGAGCGGCCGACGGTTACGGCCGCTGGTTGCCGAATCATTCCAGACGCCGGCCAGCCAGCATTTCTCCCTGCTCGACGTGCTCGCGTTGACCGCAGTGGTCGCTGCGTCGCTCGCTCCCATCCACGCGCACGACGTGAAACACAAAACGATGCAGGCTGCCTTTCCCGAGTCGCTGATCTACGTGGTTTATATGCTCGTCTTTTCGACGTTCTACATGCTGCCGACCGTTTGGAGCGGGCTGGCCATTCGCCGGCAGCATTTGGCACTGAGTGGGCTAGCGGCCATTACAGGCTTACTGAGCACGCCGTTGATCGCGGCTGCCTTGGGGCCGGTAGAACTGGTCGGAAATATCGTCGGGCTGTTTTGGACGGCGCCTGCCAGCGTGCTCCTGTGGCGGTTTTGCGGCTATCGGCTATTGCCGGCAAGCACGTCATGACGTGCCCGTGCGTACGGCTCATCGCGAGAACTCACTGTTCATCGGCAGGGTCGCTCCAAACGACCGTACACGCGGGCAGGGTCCGCCGAAGCCGTTCGACGCCTTCGGCCGTGACCAGCGTGCCGGTAAGGTCGATCATCCGCAGTGTCTTGCAGGGCGCTAACGCCGACAAGCCGTCGTCGCTGATCGTCGAATCGTTCAGTGAGAGCATCTCGATCACCGTAAACTGCCCGATCACAGCCAACTGCCGGTCGCCGATCTGGGTGCCGCCGAGATCAAGCCGCGTCAACCTGGGCAGCGATGTCAAGTGACGAAGGCCCTCACCCGAAATTGGCGTTTCACGTATCGCTAGGTATTGCAGCCATTTGGCGCCCGCCAAGTGGGCCAAACCATCGTCGGTAAACTGGCCATTGATCAACGCAACTCCATTCAGTGCCGGAATCTGGCCTACAATGGCGAGTGTTTCGTCCGTCACTCCGGCGCCCTGGAGCCCGATGTGGCGCAGTCGCATGTTTCCCGCGAGCGACTGCAAGAGGCGCTGGCCGGTGGGAGGAATTTGGTTTACCTGCAGGTACTCAAGCCACGGAAGTGCGCCCAATAGCCGGCCCACTTCGTCCATGTCTCCTTTGATCCCCTCGAACGCCGATACGCTATTCACCTCGCCGAAATAGGCGTAGAACTCGAAGGGTAAATTGAACGGCAGCCTCCAGCTTGGAAAGAATCTTCCGAAGCTCGCATGAAAACCGGCGGCGTTCAATGCATGAGCGATTTGCCGCTTGCGGTAAACGGGGACCAGCGCCAACCAAACGAGGCCGACAATGATGAGGCCAGCCGCCGGCACAACCTTCCGTGCTCGCAACGGCCGCCGGTCGCCGCCGGCTGTTGCCGATCGCGCACGCGCGTCCCAAACGATCGTGGTCAACGAGGCAATCACGACGCCGACAAGAAAGGTCGCGGCCACCGGGACCGCAAAGCCCATCACCAGGGTATAAGCTTCTCCGCTGCGCCAGAAAAACGCCGCGTAGCACGCCGACGCCAGGTTTGCCAGCCAGACAGGGCGCCGCCACCGCCAGCCGGGCCCAGGCTTTGCCAGCGCGACGAAGTTTGCCGCTGCCGCCAACGGTACGACGGTAAAGCCCCAGCTCCACGGCAAAGCATTGCCGATCCGCCCATCGGGCAGCATGTCTTGTGCTCCCAAGAACACCACAAAGGCGCCCAGCGCGAAGACCAAGGCATTCAGCAAAATGACCAAGGGCAGCGCGGGCGCCAACAAAATCCGGCGAACACGCGGCATGCCCGCGACGATGCTGGCGGCAAGGACCGCGAGAACCAATAGGGCCGAGAGCCCAGCCAGGATGCTGTCCCAGTTCGACACCACCCGGCAAACGGCCAGCGCCAGCGAAGCAATAATCAGTTTGCGGGCGTGCGAGCGGACGGGTTTGGCAACATTGGCATTCGAGGGATCCATGGCTTGATCTTGAGGTGGTATTGAGACCGTCGGGAGTGCCAGCGAGCTTGCGCTTCACCGGCCCATCAGTGAGTTAGACTTTTAGCCTGACGGCAGTCAGGCTAAAAGCCTGACCTACGTCCCAGCCTACGTCCGCAACCGCGCTGACTGTGCTTCATCGAGACGCTTCAGATTTCGCGGCGCGGAGCTCCTTGAGGAGTTTTTCAATGCGGTAGTGCATGCGGATCGGCCGCACGACGACCAGGGAATAGGCGGGCGGAAAAACGTGGATCGCCGGCGACTCCTGAGTCACATCCTCGGCTCCGGCCGCCTCCTCGAGGCATTCGACCAGACTGGCATAGTCCGCTTCGTCCGCTCCCGGCAATTCTTCATCTGCCGCCGGAGGCAGCAGATCGCGCACGGGATAAACTCTCGTCTCGACCATCTTGCCGGCTTGCACCTTGGTCGTCACGAAGAGCACTTCGTCGTGGATCACCCAAGTCAGATCGAGCTGGCTGAGAATCAGGTCGAGCGCCGATTCGAGCGTGATGCCCTTGATCGAGCGCGTAATGGGCGTGTCGGTGCCCATGCCCGCGTCGCTCAGCGCCTGGACGTCGATTTGAATTTCGATCTCGTGCCGCTGCTTGAGATAGTCAAACACGTCGCTGAGCGGTTGCTCGGCGAAGTCCATCTCCGTTCGTTCGTTGAGGGCCGCCGCAATCTTGGATTCGTTGGGCAGCCTGGCATCGTGCTTGGAATCAATCACGTGCTGCGGCCCCTCGCCGGCGAGGCATGGCGCCGCGGCCAGTAACAAGGCGGCAACCGCGCGACCCATCGCAGCCCAGAAGATCATCGAGCGCCTGCCGAACGCGTGCACCGTAAAATACAACATGGCCTCTCTCCTCTTTGAACCGATGTTTGAAACATTGCCAGAACTGGCCGCCGGCGCGACCGCGCCGACTCTGGTAAACTATCACCGGCCCGTCAAGCAGGCAACTAGCGCTCAGTCATTCGTCGATTGATGGATGCTGGGGTTGCCGTAGGGTGGGACGAGCGAAGCGAGTCCCACCGCGATTGTTATGGTGGGACTCGCTTCGCTCGTCCCACCCTACGCACTCAAACAGGCAACTAGCGTCTCACGTACCTTCGGGCGATTCGGCCGCAATCGCGCGGTAAATTTCGGCGGCCTGATCGAAACTCGCGTTTGCCGCCTCGCGCTCGGCGGGGGCGACGTTCTTTTCGCGCGCACGCCAAAGCTGTTCGACCAACGCCGCGCACCACCGCGCGCTGGCGCGCGAAGCTCGCACCGGTTTATCGGCCACCAGCACCGTCACGGGGTTGGTGTGCAACTGGGGAAACTGACGCAGCGCCAACCAACTGCTCCGCTCGATGGCCGCCGTGAATTTCACCTCGTGAATCTGATCGTCGGCCGGCACGATGGCACGAGCCACCGGCTGGCCGTTGACGATCAGCTCGACGGTCCGCTCGCGCGCCGCCTCGGCCGTAACCGGCTTGGCCGCATGGATCGTCACCGTATCGCCCGACCACGTTGTGCCGGCCGCGGGCGTCGCCAGTCCATAGGCCACCTCCAGCGGTGTCTCGGCGGCAAAAGCCACGCTGGCAGTCACTTCGACGTTGCCCGGCTGATCGAGCTTGAGCTGCTCGCCCGCGGCGAGACCGTTGACCGCGAACTTCACCGCATGAGCGTAGCCGTCGGAGACGTAAGACCGGCCCTCGGCCAGTCCGCGGCACCATTCGTGAAAGTCAAGGCGGTCGAGCGGGCCTAGCTGCACGTAGGTGCGTCCCTGTCCGACGCGCGTGCCGCTCATGCACGGAAAGTCGGTTTCGCCAGCCAGCTTGATCGGAAAGCCACAGTTCATCAGATGGTACCAAGTGTTCCATTCGCGCACGCGTGGCGTGTCCATGGCGCTAATGAAGTCGCACACTCCGTGGGCCGTCGCCGCCACAATTTCCAGCGGAGCTTCGGGGATGCCCAAATTGGGCAATCGCTCGGCAATGCGCTCGTGGCTGTTGGCCAGTTCCGCCTCAGTGAGCACCCGGTCGGCATTCGTGTCGATGCGCGCGAAAGGCTCGGGCAACAGGGCGCGGCCCGCTTCCTCCTGCGAGAGTGCGTGGTCTTCGTCGCGATCGAACTCGGCCATCAACCGGGCACTGGCCGGCTGCGGCTCGATCTGCATGCCCGAGCCGGAGTGCGGGTAGCCGGTGTACCCGCCTTGCTCCTTGGCCCAGCGCAGCGCCGGCGTGGCCCAGGTGGGCCAGCCCTGAATGCCGTCGCTGCCGGGATAGACGTGATCGGTAAGATTCAGCAGGCACACATGGCCCAGAGCCGCCGAGCCAAACCCGCTGATTTCGATGTCGTATTTGATGACGGTGAAGGGCTCGCTCACCACGTTGGCCTGGGGCGAATAGAACTGGCGTTGAAAGTCGTAGCAAAAGCCCCACGTCAAAATGCAGCCCACGTTCAGTCCCTCGCCCTTTACCTGACGCAGCGCGTCGGCAGGCACAATTCCTTCGCTGGGCGACGAGTAATGGGCACAGCCGGCCGCGTGAATGTGATGGTCGCCCGAATAATAGCCAAACTTGCTCGGCTCGATCCACCGCTCCAATGGCACGTCGATGGTCGTTTCGCCCGAACTCGCGACGGTCAGCGATCGCTTCTGCACGCGATACTCGGGGCCGCGGCTGGCCTCCATTTCGATCTCGCCGGGCGGCAGCAGCACCGTCTCGCCGTCGGCCCGGTAGATCTGCGGCTGGAAGAAGAAGTCGGGATAAAGCCGCTTGGGTTGCGGCGGAAAGACGTGGCCCGCCCGGTCGCGAAACACCAGCCGCGCGGTCGTAGGCTGGCCGTCGTGATCGCGGACGCGCAGCGTCACCGGAATGGCCGGCGCGATCTGAAACAGCACCGGCGTTTCGCCGCGGAAGCCGAGGTCTTGAGTCCCCTGATCGACGTCGAAGCTGACGGTCGCTTCGCGGCGGCCGGCTTCGGAACTGTAAATCAGGGCCAGGCAATATTCAACTTTCAGGCCGCTCAGCCGAGCGGTCAGCGGCGGCGAGGTAAACATCTCCAGGTGCAAAAAGCGGCCGGTCGCGGCTTGTTGCCGTCCGGACAGCAGTCGAAGTTGCTGCTGCCGCTCCAGGCTGCCGCGGTACTCTCCGCCATATACGGCGCCGGCCGCATTGCTGTGAATCCGCAGCGGCACGGTCACGCCGCCCTGGTTGACGACCTTCACAACCAGCGGCGTGAAGCCCGCCTGCTGCAGCTTTGCCTCCTTCGGCCCGCGCGCTACTTGCACGCGCGACTCGGGATTGATTGACACTACGAAAGCCGCTTCTCGATCCACGAGCGCCTGCATGCCTCGGGCGTCG
>DASSFG010000190.1:0-5690 GCA_035694685.1 Pirellulales bacterium | reverse complement strand
GTTGCGCCCGGTAATCGCGCACGGCTATTTAGAGTCGCAAAGCCGCCGTTTTCCGCTTGCATTGCTGGAGGGGCAAGGGCACAATAGAAGTATGGTTCCGGGCCACGCGTCCTATTCTGGCTTTTGGTTTTACTTTACCCCGACGGGTCGCGGGGCCGGAGGCGGTTCGTAACGGAACCTACCAGGCAAGCTGATTCAAGCCCCGCGTCCTCTGTGGCCGCGGGGCTTTTTTTTTCTCAACGGGAGCCCCGACGTGATTGTGGTAATGAAACGTAATGCCAGTGAGGCGGAGGTAGTACACATGGTCGAGCGGGTCGAAACTCTGGGGCTGAAAGCCCACGTACTGCGTGGGGTCGAACGCACCGTCATCGCGGCCATTGGGGCCGAACGCGACGGACTCAAAGAATCGCTCGAAAGCGGTACGGGAGTTTCCGAAGTGCTGCCTATCCTCGCGCCTTATAAAGTCGCCAGCCGCGAGCTGAAGAGCGACACGACCGTCGTGCGGGCACGCGACCTGGAGGTGGGCGGCCAGCGCATCGGCGTCATTGCCGGGCCTTGTTCCGTCGAGAACGAAGAGCAAATCCTGGCCACGGCCATCGCCGTCAAGGCCGCCGGCGCCACGGCCCTGCGGGGCGGCGCCTTCAAGCCGCGCACCAGCCCTTACAGTTTTCAGGGTCTGAAGGAGAATGGACTGAAACTTCTCGCATCGGCACGAGATGCCACCGGGCTGGCAATTGTGACTGAAGTGCTGGCCACCGAAGACGTCGACCTGGTGGCCCGCTATGCCGACGTACTGCAGATCGGCGCCCGTAACATGCAGAACTACCGTTTGCTCGAAGCGGTGGGCAAAGTCAAGCAGCCGGTGTTGCTCAAACGCGGTCCCAGCGCCACCATGGAAGAACTGCTGCTGGCGGCGGAATACATTCTCGACGCGGGCAATCCCAATGTCATGCTCTGCGAGCGCGGCATTCGCACCTTCGAATCGCACACGCGTTTCACCTTGCCCTTGGCCACGGTGCCTTACTTGCACGGCAAAACGCACCTACCGGTGGTCGTCGATCCCAGCCACGGCACCGGCCACACCTGGCTGGTGCCGAGCATGGCCTGCGCCAGCGTGGCAGCCGGCGCCGATGGGTTGATCCTCGAAGTTCACCCCGACCCCGAAAACGCCATGAGCGACGGCTACCAATCGCTCAACGTCGAGCAGTTCCAGCACACGATGGAGCTCTGCCGCAAAGTCGCCACGGCGTTGGGGAAAGTGATGTAAGCGAAGATATTAATCTCGCGGAGCCTACAGGCGCTCGCGGTACAAGTCAAAATGCAAAATAAAAGATGCATCGTTTAACCGCAGGGCCAACGGCCCGCGCGAGCGCTCACCTCGCGCGGGCCGCACCCAGAGGGTACCCGCCTGCGGTTAAACGATCTTGGTTCTCGCCGCTCACCCAATGGCTAAAATCTCACGCGTGCTGGCCCGCGAAGTGCTCGATAGCCGAGGCCAACCTACCGTCCAAGTTGAAATCGTCAATGGCGACGGCTCGCGGGGGTCGGCCATGGTGCCCGCCGGCGCCAGCACGGGCAAAGCCGAGGCGCGCGAGCTTCGCGACGGCGACCCATCGCGTTACGACGGCCGCGGCGTGTTGCAGGCCGTAGCCAACGTCAACGACGTCCTCGGCCCAGCGCTCGTTGGCCGCGACGCCGCCGACCAGTTCGGCCTCGACCGCCTGCTGTGCGAGCTCGACGGTACGCCGCAAAAAGCGAAGCTGGGCGCGAATTCCATCCTGGGAGTATCGCTAGCCGCGGCACATGCGGCGTCGGCTGCCGCTGGCATGCCTCTCTACGTGCATCTCCATCGGCTCTGGCAAGCGGCGCTGCGGGAATCGAAGGTCGAAATCGCCGCGGCTTGCCACATGCCGTTGCCGATGACCAACATGATCTCCGGCGGGCTGCATGCCGGCGGCAACCTCGACTTCCAGGATTTTTTGATCATGCCCGTCGGGGCGGCGAGCTACCCAATCGGCCTGGAATGGATCGTACGGGTCTACCGGCGGCTCGCGGAGTTGTTGACGGCGGCCGGTTACGAGGGCCGGCTGGTGGGCGACGAAGGCGGCTTTGGCCCGCGACTGCCGAGTAACCGCGCCGCCGCCGAATTCGTCGTGCGCGCCATCGAAGCGGCCGGCTTGCGGCCGGGCGACGACGTGACGATTGCCCTCGACGTCGCCAGCAGCCACTTCTTCGACGGCCAATACTACCGTCTCAAAGCCACCGGCGAACAGCAGCTCACCAGCGCCCAGATGATCGACCAGCTCGCGGAGCTGATGGCGGCCTTTCCCATCACCAGCATTGAAGACGGGCTGGCCGAAGACGACTGGGACGGCTGGCGCCATCTCACCGAACGACTGGGCAGCCATACACAGTTGGTGGGCGACGACCTTTTTGCCACCAACCCCGACCGCATCCGCCGCGGCATCGCCTCAGGAGTCGCCAACGCGGTGCTCGTCAAGGTCAACCAGATCGGCACGCTCACGGAAACCTTCCAGGCAATGGCCCTCGCGCGCTCGGCGGGTTACCGCTGCGTGGTTTCTGCCCGTAGCGGCGAAACGGAAGATACGACGATCGCCGACCTGGCGGTCGCCACCGCAGCCGACCAGATCAAAATCGGTTCCATTCAGCGCAGTGAGCGTCTTGCCAAATACAATCGCCTGCTCACGATTGCCGACGAGCGTTTTGAGCTCTGAGAGCCCCGTGGAACGGAATTCATTCCGTTTTCGCACGCTAGTAACGGAATAAATTCCGTTCCACGACGAACAAAAACCCATAAAGCCCAACAGACCGGAAGGCCAGTTTTGCGCAGGCCACGAACAGCCTATCGGCAGTCGAGCGTTGGATTGTCAGTTGCCCGGCGGGGGGCAACTTTCTATGATGCTCCCAGGCAGGGCTTCGCGACAGCCGTTACCGCTTCAACCCTTTTTGTGGCAAGACGTTGATTGAATTCACCACTTGGCACTGGCTCGCTTTCGGGGTGCTGGTAAGCGCGCTGTTGGCCATTGACCTGGGCCTCTTCCACCGCAAATCGCGCGAGACGTCGATACGAGAGGCGGCGCTTTCCACCGCCGCCTGGTGCTGCCTGGCACTGGCGTTCAACGGTTACGTGTGGTGGGCCGCCGGCCCGCAAGCAGGACGCAACTTTCTGGCGGGCTACTTGGTTGAATGGGCGTTGTCGATGGACAACGTGTTCGTGTTCGCGGTGATTTTCACTTACTTCCGCGTGCCGCTGAAGTACCAATATCGCGTTCTGTTCTGGGGGATTATCGGCGCTGTCGTGCTGCGATTGGCCTTCATTTTGGTCGGCGCCGAGCTAATCGATCTCTGGTTCGTCATCTGGGTGATGGGCGCCTTTCTCATCTATACCGGTGCCAAGCTGGCGTTTCATGATGAAGAATTCGAGCCGGAAAAGAGCCTCGTGATCAAAGTTGCCCGCCGGCTATTCCGGGTCTCACGTGAGCCGCACGGCCAGAAATTCTTTGTCCGCGAGGGAGGGCAACTCTGCATCACGCCGCTGTTCCTGGTCTTGCTGGTGATCGATTTCGTCGATGTGGCGTTCGCACTCGACAGCGTGCCGGCGATTTTCGGCGTGGTTACCGTCACCGACCACGCGACCCGCAATTTTATCGTCTTCACTTCGAACATCTTCGCGATCCTCGGCCTGCGCGCCCTCTATTTCCTCCTGGCCGGCGCAATGGAAATGTTCCGCTATCTGCGCTACGGCCTGAGCGCGATCCTCGTGTTTGTCGGCGCCAAGTTTCTGATCGGTAACTGGTACAAGTTGCCCGATTGGCTTTCGTTGGCGGTGATCGCGATGTTCCTGGCGCTTTCCATTGGGGCGTCGCTGATCGCCTCCAAGCGTGAACGACGCCTCGAAGGGCCGCTCGACCAAGGGGCGGAACCGTTGGCTTTTGGCGAAGAACAGCCTTCGGTCTCGGCGGACAACGGTCAGGCCACTGCGCCGTCTGAAGTCGCCAGTGACGCCGTGGACCGTAAATGAAACGCGTGTTGATCACCGGCGGAGCGGGGTTCATCGGCAGTCACCTGGCCGAAGCGCTCGCCGAGCGTGGCGATCAGGTGGTGGTGGTCGACGACGAATCGACCGGCAATGTCGACAATCTTTCGGCCATCCGCCGCCGAGCAAACTTCGAGTTTGTGTCTGGCAGTGTGGCTGACCGCGCGCTGGTGGCCCGGCTGGTAGCCGATGTCGATGAGGTGTATCACCTGGCGGCGGCCGTGGGCGTGCAGCTCATCGCCAGCAATCCGATCCGCACGATCGAAACGAACGTCTATCCCACCGAGTTGCTGTTGGCCGAGTTGCGGCGGCGGCAGGAAGCAGGCCGCACCGTCAAGCTTTTTCTCGCCAGCACCAGCGAGGTGTACGGCAAAAACCCCAAGCCGCGTTGGACGGAAGAAGACGATCTGGTGTTCGGGCCCACCACGCGCGCCCGCTGGTCGTACGGCGTCTCGAAGGCCATCGACGAATTCCTGGCGTTGGCGTATTGGCGGCAAGATCGGTTGCCGGTGGTTGTCGGGCGGTTTTTCAACGTGGTCGGTCCGCGGCAAACCGGCAGCTATGGCATGGTGCTGCCGCGGTTCGTCGATGCCGCGCTGGCGGGCCGTTCGCCCGTGGTACACGACGACGGTCGGCAGGTGCGCTGTTTCGGCCACGTGACTGACGTCGTGCGGGCGGTGCTCGACCTGATGCAAACACCGGCCGCGGTCGGCCGCGTGTTCAACATCGGCAGCGACCAGCCGGTGAGCATTCTGGAGCTGGCGCAGCGGGTGATCGCGCAGGTCAATCCTTCGCTCACGGTGGAATTTCAGAGTTACGCCGCCGCCTATTCAGCCGACTTCGAAGACGTGCGCAGCCGCGTGCCCGACCTGACTCGCTTGCGCGAAACGATCGACTACCACCCACGGCACTCGCTCGACGACGTCATCCGCGAGGTCGTGGCCTGGAAGCGGTCGTTGAGCGATTAGTGCTTTGTCAAGGCTAAGTTTTCGGGTTCAATCAACGAAATGGGTTCTGTAGGGAACGCCCTCTGTACTACTAAGCCTTGGTTTCTTTGCGCCCCGCGAAGATTTTACGCAGCTTGCGGGTCACTGCCGAGGCTTGACGGTAAGCTTCCTGCGACGAAACTTCGGCCAAACCGAAGAGCAAAGGCCGTAAGTCCCGGTTGCGAAAGCCGTTCAACAGGAACTCGCCCCGCTGCACTGCTTGGAGCAGCTTCGCATCGTCCACCGAAAACGGATTCAATGCGCGAACGCGGCGGCCATCGAGTTCGGCGGTTGGCACAACTGTCGAGCTAACTCCTCCAACGAAACGGTATCTTCCACGGTCGCCATGGACTCCAGATAACGCTCGTTCGCCGCCTGGCTGATCTGAGCCCGACGGTGGAGATCGGCAATGCCCTTCCGCAACGGCCGCCACGACTTCTTTCCTCGTGGCTGGCCCTCCTTCGGTCGAAAGACCCATGCCGTCGACGTTAGCCAACCAACGAAAAGTGCCTCGCAGCCGAATGCGGTCCAAGCCGTTCAACATCCCGATGATTTTTTCCGCGTGACGCTGTATAAAACGAAGCATGGCGTTGCTCCTGGAGGTGAGGGGTTCGTTGAAAAAACCACTCTACCACCAGGAGCACGCC
>DASSFG010000189.1:0-20554 GCA_035694685.1 Pirellulales bacterium | reverse complement strand
GAGATGATCGTGGCGGTGTTCGAATCGCATCGCCAAGGCGGACCTGTGACGCTGCCGCTGGCGAACCGTCAGAACCCGCTGACAATGCTTTCCGAGCGCTGATGCGCCGGCGACGGAATCTCTACCACCAATGATGGCTTGGGTTCCACGGCCAATAGCTGCGGCGGTTGCCACCGCCAAAGTGAAACTCGATACCCCCGACCGCCTCGATGTTGTTCAGCGTACGCAGACCGCCGGCGCCCGAGAAGGTGAGGTTGTCGCGGAAATCGGCGCGAAAGGCAATGCGAGGGCCGTACCGGTACTTGATGCCAAACCCCATCGGCATGTTGAAGGCGCCGGGGTGAATTCGCAGGCCGGCGTTGTCGACGATCAGCACGTCGGCGAGACCGGTGCCGAGAGACAGGAACGGTCGCCAGCGTGTGTCGCCGAACGGGTAAATCAACAGGTTGGAGTCAAAGTAAAAAATCTGTTGGGAACCGACTTCGACGCTGCGAGTCGCGTCGAGCAGGAAAACTTTCGAGAAACCAAACCGGGTTTCGCCGCCAAAGTGCGTGGCGTAATCCCAGCCGATGCGAAAGCCAGTAAAGTACGACACCGCGGTATTAAATTGCGGTGCGATTGGCGGTGTTGCGAAGAGCGCCCCCTCGAAAACGCTGAAGTTAAACGGGTGAAACAGCCAGCTTTCACGCATCATCGGCTGTTTTCGCAATTTTGAACGCGGGATCATTTGCTGCGGCAAATGCTCAAACGGTCCTGGGAAGTCCGCCGACTCCGGCATTGCCTGCGGGCCGCGCACGTTTGGGAAATCGTCGGGAATCATCTCGGGCGGAGGCCCGTTTTCCGGAGAGAGCAGCTCCGGCGGCGAGAGGTCGTCGGGGACTGGAGTACCGCTGTCGTCATCGCTCTCCGTATCCAGCCAGCGAGAGGTGGATGGTTCGAGCACCGACGGCTTGGCAGGCGGCCGGCGCGGCGCCAACCGGGGTTTCGTCTCATCGGCTGCCGCCGCAAAGCGCTCGACGGCCGATCCGCCACCGGCCGATCGTGCGTCGCCCGCGGGCGGAGTGCCCTGAGCCTGGGCAATCGCCGGTATCGCGCTCGGCGAAAGCACGGCCAGCGATAGCACCAAGGCCCAATGGTAAGCCATAAAGCGACGATTGCGGTCGGTATTCAGGCGGCTGCGATGTGACCTGGGCCGCTCGTCATGCTTCCTACGACCAAACTTCGCGTAGGGTGCGCAGGACGAAACGGCCCGCCTGGATATGGGGAGGGCGGGATTATGGGGTTGGGCGAGAGTTGTGTCAATTGAGCTTCCCGCTGGTTGACGGCCTGCCTATAATCCCGCCCCGGCCTGTTCCAAATGTTGCTTAGCGTAGCAGAGCTTGCGGGGTCGATGGCAGCATCGAACTCGACTTCGCATGGAGTCTGCGACCGGTTGATTCCGTCCTAACTACAATGCTCTTCGTGAGGTGACGCATGCGTCTTATCGCCGGATTCATTGCCTTTCTGACGCTCGTGTCGATGTCGCCGTATGCGACCTCGCGGGCAGTGGCTGACGACAATGACGACGCACGCACCGCAGACGCCGCAGCTCCACACGCCGCAGGTGACTTGGCCACCGATGGCTTGGATGGCGACGACGAATGTGATGCGAGTTCTGCAGAGGTGGCCAGTCCAGAATCGCACCGCCGGCGGGCCGCAAAGGGAAAGTCGGTGTTGGTCCGGCCGGCATCCACGCCTCAGGCTGGCACGACGGCGATCGAGCGGCTCGAGGAGCTTTGCAGCGGCGAAGTGGTGTTGCAGCCCATTATCGTGCGATCGACACTCGCTGACGCCATGCGCCGTGTAGCGCTGTGGGGCGACTGTTGCCCGATCTGCGGCCACGCTCAACCCGGCAAAGACAAGACACCCGCCAAGCCTAACGCGTCGGCCGACCAACCCGGTCAGCGCAAACTGTTGGAGATCGACCTGGAAGAAGCAAAGACCGGTGCGGCGGCAGCGGCCACGCCGCTGCAGCCAGGTGAACCGGCGCAGGTCATCCTCGACACGCAAAAGCGGCTCGGCAGCAGCGTCACGGAGGGCACGGAGTTCGGCGGGTCGCCCGAGTTGTTGATTCAATGGATTCGCACTCTCGATGAAGAAAATCGCCGCCGGCAAGTGGCCATGGAAGAAGAGTCTGAGCAGGAACCTGTAGAGGCGGACGAAACTGAGATAACGGTCACCGCACGTACACAGGTCGACGCTTTGCGTCTGGCCTGCCGCCAATTGCAAGAGGCGGCTGATTTACTCGAAGACCAGAACCTCTTCGAATCGGCCGACCTGGTTCGCGTCCAGGCCGAGGCGTTACGCCGCCAGTCGCGGCAAAAAATCGCCCAGCTCTCATCGCCCGACGTCGATCCGCCAGCCGCTGCCCCGCGGCAGGCGAGTTCAAAACGCTAAAAAGTCCGCTTGTTACCTCACCGGTCGAACCAGCGCTTGATCGAGTGTAGCGTGGTGGCGCGGCCGGCCCGGGCGATGGAGGTAGTGAGAGGTATCTCCTTGGGGCAAACCGCCACGCAATTCTGCGCGTTGCCGCAGACCTGCAAGCCGCCCTCCGCCATCAACGCGTCGAGACGCTCGCCGGCGTTCATCGTGCCCGTCGGGTGCGTGTTGAAGAGCATCACCTGGCTGATGGCGTGCGCGCCCACGAAGTGCCGGTCGTACTCGGCCTGCCGCCGCACGGCAAACTGCTCGTCGGTCTCGCCGTCGGCACGCTCCACCTCGACCTTGAGATATTGTGGGCAGGCCTCCAGGCAGCAGCCGCAGCTCATACATTGGCTAAGCGGATAGGCGTGCTGCTGCTCGTCCGGCGATTGACGCGGGCCCGGACCCATGTCGTGATAGCCGTCGACCGGAATCCACGCTTTCACCTTTTGCAAAGCGCGGAACAAACGGGAGCGGTCGACCATCAGGTCGCGGACCACGGGAAACTTGGTCATCGGCCGCAATTCAATTTCGTCGGCCTGGTCTTCGAGCAACCGATCGACGAGCGCCGTGCATGCTTGACGCACGCGGCCGTTCACGAGCATGGTGCAGGCGCCGCAGACCTCTTCCAGGCAGTTGCAGTCCCAGGCCACGGGGGACACCGCCTTGCCGTCCGACGTGCGGGCCTGCGCGGCGATGCGCTGCAGGACGCTGATGACGTTCATGTCGTTCTCACGCGCGACGATATGGCGTTCCCAATAGCTGGCTTCGCCCGGCGCGTCTTGCCGCAGAATGCGGACGGAGAACGACGTCGGCCCAGCCGCATGGCCGTTGTGCTCGTGCGACGGTTGTGTGGTGTGACTGCTATGCGTGGAAGTCGTCGAGTGATCCATCAGTACGATTTTGCTTGCGCTTTGGAGTGCGGTGATTTATCACCGCTTTCTGTTTGCGGCGGAGCCGCTTTCTCTAAGGTATCAGGGCCGTGCCCTGCGAAATTTTCGTTGGGGCTGAGACTCACCATCCTACGAGGCCGCCACGGCGGCGGCTTTCGGCGTGGCGCCGTTGCCATCGGTCGCGGGTTGCGGCTGACGCCCCGATTGCCGTTGTTTCCAGACTTCTTCGATGATCTCCGCTCCTACCAGGCCGTACAACCGCGGACGCGGCGGGATCAACGTCGTGTCGACTTCTTCATACGTCAGTTCGGGTTCGCCGTCCTTGCAAACGGCAATGGTCGACTTTAGCCACTTCTTCGTATTCGCCTCGAACTGGTCGCACCATAGCTCAGCTTCGCGACGGTGCTCCGCCGGCGAAGCTGCACTCAACCCCGGCAAGGCAAACTCGGGCTTGTAATGTGCCCCACGGCATTCGTCGCGCTGCAAAGCTCCCTTCAAAATGGCTTTGGCCAAGGGAAACATGTCGCGCAGCGCCTTGGTAAACACCACGTTCTGGTTGGTCCAGTTGCCCGTGTCTGAAAGAGAACACCGCTCGGCGCGTTCGGCCAGCTCACTCACCTGGCCGTAAGTTTCCCGTAGTGTATCGTTGTGGCGCACCACCGTGGCGGCACGAGTCATGATCTGACCCAATTGCTGGTGCAAGAGGTAAGGATTCTCGCCACCGCTGGAATGCTTGAGCAGCCGGTCGTGTTCGCGCTGCTGTTGGCTGCGGGCATTCTCGTACAGGCTTGAGGGTTGGTCGGCGGCCGACTTACCGGAGAGCGACTTCAGTAAATTTTGCACGCCGGGGGCGATCATCAAACCGCTGAAGATGCAGCTCAACAGCGAGTTTGCACCCAGCCGGTTCGCGCCGTGATACTGGTAATCGCATTCGCCCAAAGCATAAAGGCCCGGGATGTTCGTCACCTGGTTCCGCGGCGAACCAATCTTCAAGCCGCCCGACGCTGTCCGTTCGTAGTCGACCCACAGGCCGCCCATCGAGTAATGCACGGCGGGGAAAATCTTCATCGGTACGTCGCGCGGGTCGACGCCCTGAAATTTCTCGTAGATCTCCAGGATGCCGGCGAGTTTCTGGTCGAGCATGGCACGCGGCAGGTGCGTCAGGTCGAGGTAGACGCACATGCGGTCCTGTTCGACGCTGAGCCCCTCGACGGTGCAAACGTTAAAGATCTCTCGCGTGGCAATGTCGCGCGGCACCAGGTTGCCGTATTTCGGATAGCGCTCTTCGAGGAAGTAGTATCGCTCGGCTTCTGGTATCTGCCGCGGATCGCGCGCGTCTTGCGGACGCCGTGGCACCCACACTCGGCCGCCTTCGCCGCGGGCGCTTTCGCTCATCAGGCGGAGCTTGTCGGCGCCGGGCACGGCCGTCGGGTGGACCTGGATGAACTCCGGATTGCCGTATTTCGCTCCCGCGCGAAAACAGCGGCTGGCGGCACTGCCGGTGCAGGCCATCGACATGGTCGAGCGGCCGTAGATCAAGCCGCAGCCGCCCGAGGCCACGAGCACGGCATCGGCCAAGAACGAGCGGATTTCCATCGTCACCATGTCCTGCGCGACGGCGCCGCGGCAAATGCCGTGGTCGTCGAGAATCGGACTCAAAAAGTCCCAGAACTCGTGCTTGACGATTCGCCCCTCGCTCTGCCAGCGGCGGACTTGTTCGTCGAGCGCATAGAGCAACTGCTGGCCGGTGGTGGCGCCGGCGAAGGCGGTGCGCTTATAGAGCGTGCCACCGAAGCGGCGATGGTCTCTAAAACCTTCCACCGTGCGGTTGAAGGGCACTCCCAGGCGGTCCATCAGGTCGATGATCTTGGGGCCCCATTCGGTCATTTCCTTGACCGGAGGCTGGTGCTGCAAAAAATCGCCGCCGTAAACGGTGTCGTCGAAGTGCAGCCACTCGCTATCGCCCTGCTGGCGCGTGGTGCTGTTGACGGTGTTGATGCCGCCTTGAGCGCACACGCTGTGCGAGCGCTTTACCGGGGTCAGGCTCATCAGATCGACGTCGACGCCCAACTCAGACAGTTTCATGGCAGCGGCCAGCCCGGCCAATCCGCCGCCTACGATCAATACCCTCTGCTTTGCCATCTCGGTCCTCAATAATCGTTTCGCCGCCCGAAACCATCCTACTGCGTTGCCGCGGTTTCGTCGCCTGTCGGCTGTGGCCGGTTTCGCTCTTGTTCCTCGATCTCTTTCACCCGCTTTTCGACGGCCTCGCGTTGTTCGATTTGCGCCTGCTCGATGGCCTGGGCCTCGACAACGTCGGCCCGGCTCATGCCGAACAAAGCGCTGAGGCCGATGAATGCGAACAGCAAGCCAAAAGCCGTGCAAACGTAGTCCGCCCTTCGCTGTGCGGCGGGCGTCGTCCAGATTCCCCAGGTAATGCCCGACGTCCATAGGCCGTTCGCCAGGTGGTAAACGCAGGCCAGGACGCCGATTGCATACAGTATTTTAACGAGCAGCGGTTGCAAGGCAGCCGCCGCGGTGGAGGTGGCGTGTTCGGGGTCGAACTTGCCGCCGCCAAGACTGTGGATCGCGTTGTTGGTCCAATCAAAATGCAGCCAGCCGTGCATGTGAAACACGTGCCAGGCGATGAAAAACAAGGCGATCCAGGCCGTCACTCGCTGCAACGTGTAGCGAACGTTGCTGCCATAGCGGTAAGCTCCGCTATTGGGCTCGCAATTCACGGCACGAACGATGCCCAAAGCGGCGTGAAAAATGATTGGAATGAAAATGAACGTCCATTCTACGAAGGGCAGCACCGGGCCCAGGCTGTGAATGGTGTCGACCTTCTCCTGAAACGTGCGTGGGCCGCCGAGCACCGTGGCGTTGGTCATCAGGTGGATACACATATACGCCCCCACGGGCACCAGCCCGCTGAGCGAGTGCAGCCGCCGCATTAGAAACTCGTGGCGGCCGAAGAACAGCGATGCCTCGGGCGCCGGCGGCGCGTGTTTGGGTGCGTTTTCCAAGCTTATTGTCCTTAGCCTTGCTGGAGGTTGGCCTGCCGCGCCGATGACAGTCAGCAGGGCCATCCTCTTGGAGATCGTCGGTTGTTTTTTCCGTCAAAGCCTACCAGGGGCCAGTATAAGGTTGTATTTCGCAGTTACAAGCGACTTAGCACGTCTTTCTCACGTCCTTGAGAATCTCCTGGCACCAACTACTTCCCGCCTCTTCCTCGCAGGCGGGGTTGGAATGAGGGCAGCCTGTCGATTTTAAGTTTTCGCTTTTAGATTTCCGGTTGGCCGATTTCGGATCGAACTTCGCGATTGGTGCGTATGACTGGAGGAGGGCGAGTTTCTAATCGTGCCCCGCCGGTATCGAGCACAGGCTCGTAGCCGAACAAGAAGCTCACGTTCTTCTCTTTGAACCGCGGTCGACGCTGAACACGGGAAGCGTTCAGTGCGATCAATCAGTCACGGACCTTGACAGGATTTGATTTGCCGGTCCGATTCGGCTTCATCGAAATATGGCATCTGATTCCAGGACCAGCCAATGGGACGCAATCGATCGCGCAGCGGACCCGCGTGCATTTTTATCTCGACGCGGTCGGCGGTCTGGAAACAAGGCCGGCAAGCCCTTCGGCCAAACGATTGCCGATATGCTCGATATGCCGCAGTACTTCGGCTAGTCCGGCTCGGCGAGGCAATAAAGGGCCTTCTCACCACGCAGAAACAATTCTCGGCCGGCGATGGCCGCGGAGGCATTGAAAGTGTCGCCGAGCTGGTTGCGGGCCAACAGCCGCGGAGTCTCGCTGTGGCTGACCACCAGCGTCATGCCGTAGCGGTCGGTAACGTACACTCGCTCGGCCGCGCCCACGGGCGACGCGTAAACCTCCGTCACGCCGGGCAGTCGCAACGGTCCCGGCCGGTCTTCGCCAGTCGCCGTATCGACGCGATTGAGAATGCCCTGGTAGTGCGTGAGGAAATAAAGGGCGTCTCCGTACAAAAGCGGCGAAGGTACGTACGGCGACCCGCGCGAGCGGCTCCATAACACTTGCTTGGTGCCCGTAATGTCGCCCTGGGCGCCTGCGAGCCGGATGGCGAGTAGCGCCCGCTTGTCGTAGCTGCTTCCGACGTAGACGACACTGCCGTCAGAAACAGGCGACGCCACGACGTTCGCCGACAGCCCGCCGCACTCCCAAAGGATCTTTCCAGTGGCCAGGTCATAACCGCGCACGCGATTCGTGCCGCTGACGATGACCTGTGCCTTGTCTGCACGTTCGACGATGACCGGCGTGGCCCAGGACGTGACCTCCTGACGCGCGACTCTCCAGCGTTCTTCGCCGGTCCGCATGTCGAGTGCCACCACGAACGATTGCCCCTCGTGGTCCCAGTTGACGATGAGCGTCTCGCCGCAGAGCGCCGGCGACGCCCCTTCTCCATGCCCGTGTAGCGATTGCATGAGGCCAAAATCCTTCTTCCAGAACACTTTGCCGTCGAAATCGAGGCAAAAGAGCCCGAAGGAACCGAAGAACACGAACAGCCGCTGGCCGTCGGTGACGGGCGAATGCGAAGCCAGGCTAGCGGTCAGGTGGCCTTGCTCGTGCGGCAACGCTTCATTGAGCGTGCGCTGCCAAAGAATCCGGCCATCGGTGCGGTGGATGGCCAGGGCCTGAAATTGCTGCCGATGTGTGACGGGCAAATTGTCGTGGTTGCCGGGCGCCCGGCTCGGCCGTGGAGGCAAAGCGTTGCCGGTGGGAACCGCGACCGACAAAAAGATTCGGTCTCGCCAGACGATCGGCGTCGAATGCCCGCGGCCCGGCAGCTCGGTTTTCCAGCGGACGTTCCTTGTTTCGCTCCATTCGACCGGTGGATCGGCGTTCGGCGCGACGCCCGTGCCGAGCGGCCCGCGCCACTGCGGCCAATCTTGCTGGCTGGCGCTGGCAGACGCCTGTCGCTCCTCGGCGCCGGCTACACCGGTCAGCAAGACGATGGCCGTACAGAGAAAGAGTCGAGGAGATGACATCGTTGGTCGGGCAGATTAAAGACGCCAGGCGATCGCTTCGATGATGGAGACTATTGCGGTAGTGGCTGCTCTGGCGTGGCGTCGCTTGCGGCGTCGGCCGCCTCACCGTGCTGCTTCTCGTATTCCTGGAAGGGCAGGCTGATGGCGAGGATGGTCATTCCCAGCAACAAGATGGTGCCTAACAACGCGGAGGTGGACCATGCGCGGGCCAGCCAGCGAAGCTTCGGCCCCGATAAACTGGCGCCGATCAAAAAGGCGAAATCCAAGAACAGCGGTACGACCAGCAAATACCAGTAGTTGACCATGCCGCGCGAGAACTCGATCAGCCGCACCGAGATCGACGGCAAGTCCATGTCGAGCTTGTCGTACATGAATTCGATCCACGGTACGCAGACGACGAACGTCACGAAAAGCACGAACAACACGAAAAAATGGCTCACCCACGTCGCGCTCGCCCAAAGAAGACCGGGCCACACCCGAAGTTGGTCACTCGCGTTATTCATGAATGGTATTCTAGGAGCTATTCTCAGTGGCACGCAAGTCGGGCCGTGGTGGTCTCTTAACAGTGAGTTGCTGATGACATGTAGGGTCGGACCGGCCTGCGCAAACCGAGCTGTTGCTGGCGGAGGATGACCTGCCAGTCGATTTGAGACCTGTTCCGCTGTGCCACCACCGGCTTCATACCGCTCGAGCGGTGATTGACCGCTAGAAGCGCCCCTTGTGGCAACCCCCCTCCTCTTTTTGCGTTGCGTCCGCAGCCTGCGGCGGCGGACGCAACGCAAAAAGAGGAGGGACGGACGAGCACGTCGCGGCAAAGCGATCTAGCGGTCAATCATCGCTCGACGGGGATGAACCCGGATCGGGGCGGAACAAAACTAGCATCAACGGCGGCCGACGCGGTAAGCTGATTTTGCGCATGCCGGAGTGGGACGAGCGAAGCGAGTCCCACCCTGGCGCGCGCCAAATGCTCGAGGTTCAGGCCAGAACGAGGTGAAGTTTTATGCTAGATTTGTTCCGCTCCGCCCCCGCCGGGCTTGTCCCGGTGGAGCGGTGACTGACAGGCTAGAAGGCGCCTCCCCGCAAAAAGTTCCTTCCGTTTCGGCGTTGCCTCCGCCGCCGGAGGCGGCGGATGCAACGCCGAAACTGGCGCGCGTATAGTACCGGACATCTAGCCTGTCAGTCAGCGCTCGCCGGGGGCAAGCCCCGGACGTGGCGGAACAAAAACCAGCATCAAGCCGCACGCATTGTGAAGCTAGATTTTCACTACCCGGCTTTATGTCGGCGGAGGGCATGGTGCTGGGTCGGTTTCGATCTCGATCGAGATGAGATCGAGCTCCCGGCCGGTTAAAACGTCGGTAGTGGGAGTGCCGCAAACCGGACAGGCGAAGTGCCAGGCCTCGGCCAGCTCGCGAGGGCAGTCGCAGGTCGGGCACATCACGGTAACGGGCACTTTTTCGACATCGAGCGCGGCGCCGGCGCAGGCCGTGCCTTCGGCGGCCAGACCGAAGCTGAACCGCAACGCTTCTTCGACCACGCCCGACAGCATGCCGATGCGGGCCACCAACCGCGTCACGCGCCGGGCGTTCCCACGCGCCGCGGCCTCGCAGGCCGAATCGATCAGGCATTGGGCAATCGAAAGCTCGTGCATGCAATCCAACACGCGAGGTCAGTCTGCGGATGATATTATCCCTGGGCGGCCTTCGGCCGCAACCAAACGAATAGCTTGTTGCCAGCCTGATGGAGATACGGGCGACATGGATCAGAGGAGGCCACCGGTACTTGTTCGAGTGTTGGCCGGCGCTTAGGCTGAAGTAGGAATCGCTAGCTAGCTCAAACGGTGAAAGGGTAATCTCGATGGCCACCATCGCAACTCCCGTCCAGGGTGACCGGCGGGTCGTTTTCCACGACGTGCCGTGGGAAACGTACCTGGGCCTGCTGAACGCGCGCGGCGAGGACCTGACTCGGCTCACGTATCATCGCGGAGTGCTGGAAATCATGACGCTCTCCAAATTACACGAAATTCTGAGCGAGTTCTTGGGCGGCTTTGTGAAAGTGCTCGCCAAGGAATATGGTTTGGAGGTGCAGTCGGCCGGTTCGATGACGATGCACGCCGAACGGCTGAACGTCGGAGGCGAGGCCGACAAGACGTATTACATCCAGCACGAAGAAATCGTTCGAGACCGGGAACAATACGATCCTGCCATCGACCCTCCGCCCGATCTTGCCGTGGAGGTCGACCTGTCGTCGAGCTCCTCGCGTCGCATGTTGGTATTCGCCGAGCTAGGCGTTCCCGAGCTATGGCAATACGACGGCGAACGACTCGTCTTCAAGGCACTCGGCGACGACGGCGCATACCACATCATCGAACGCAGCCTGACGTTTCACGGTTTGTCCGCTGCCGATCTGGAGAGCTTTGTCCATCGCCGCGGCACCATGGGCCAGCTCGCTCTCGAGGAAGAATTGGCAACGTGGGTACGCGCGTTTTTGCAAACGGGTCGGCAGTAATGTTTTTGTCCGTTGAACGCCGGTTGGTGTCTTAACAGTGAGTTGGTGGCCCACATTGACCCGACGCGCAAGTTTTGATGTTGCGCGTTTCAATCTCCGCCGCGGCGCGGCGCTCGGAATGTAGCCGTGGGCGAAGCCCGCGGTACGGTGTGACGTGCGTTGGCGAAGCCGCGGAGCGGCGGCGGAGGGACGACGGTCGGCATTACGTCGCCGCTCCGCGGCTTCATCCGGTTTTTGCCACGTTTTCCGCGGGTTTGCACCCGCGGCTACACTCCGTTGCCGCTCCGCGGCAGACAAAAGCGCAACGTTAAAAAGCGCCAGCAACGAAGGGGCGTGATTCTGCCGCGCTCCCCTTTCGGGTTGGTGTCTCATCGCCGTCACCAACTCACTGTTAAGACACCGGCCGAACGCCGACCCATCCTGACGTTCGTCTGCAAATCGTGTAAGCTGCCGATATGTACGCCGCCTTTCAAAAACACATCACCAAGCAGCTCGATGAGATCCGCAGTGCGGGGCTGTATAAAAGTGAGCGCAGGCTCACCTCGCCGCAACAGGCGCACGTGGGCGTGGCGCGGGGAGAGGTGCTCAACCTGTGCGCGAACAATTACCTGGGGCTGGCCGATCATCCCGCGGTCGTGGCCGCGGCGCACCGCGCGCTCGACGAATGGGGCTATGGTTTGGCCTCCGTCCGTTTTATTTGCGGCACGCAGGAACAACACAAGCAACTCGAACAAAAGCTGACGGAGTTTCTGGGCACGGAAGACACGATTCTTTACTCTTCTTGCTTCGACGCCAATGGCGGCCTGTTCGAGACGCTGCTCACGGCGGAAGACGCGATCATTTCCGACGAGCTGAACCACGCTTCGATCATCGACGGCGTGCGACTTTCGAAGGCCCAGCGGTTTCGCTACCGCAACAACGACATGGCCGACCTGGAGTCCCGGCTGCGCGAAGCGCAAACGGCCCGCTTCCGCCTGATCGCGACCGACGGAGTGTTTTCGATGGACGGCGTGATCGCCAACTTGCGCGGCATCTGCGAACTGGCCGACCGCTACGACGCACTGGTGATGGTCGACGATTCGCACGCCGTAGGCGTCCTCGGCCCCGAGGGACGTGGCAGCCATGATTTTCACGGGCTGGTGGGCCGCATCGACATTCTGACGGGCACGCTCGGCAAGGCGCTGGGCGGGGCCAGCGGCGGTTATACCAGCGCACGCCGAGAGATCGTCGAGCTGCTGCGGCAGCGTTCGCGGCCCTACCTGTTTTCCAACTCGCTGGCGCCGCCGATCGTAGGCGCCTCGCTGGCGGTCCTGGAGCTGTTGAAAACGTCGAGCGACCTCCGCGACCGGTTACACGAGAATACGCGTTTCTTCCGCCAGGGCCTGGCCGAGCGAGGCTTTCAGATCGTGCCCGGCGAGCATCCGATCGTACCGATCATGCTGGGCGATGCGGTGCTGGCCGGCCGGATGGCGGAAGCGTTGCTCGAGCGCGGGATTTACGTGATTGGCTTTTCGTATCCCGTGGTGCCGCAGGGCAAAGCCCGCATTCGCGTCCAACTTTCGGCCGCTCATTCGCGCGACGATCTGGCGCAGGCGCTTGACGCGTTTGCCGAGGTCAAGGCACAGCTCTTTGGGTAGTCGCAGATTTGCGTTGCTGGCGTAGGGTGGGACAAGCGAGCTTGCGAGCGCCGGCCCACCATTTTCGGCAATCGTGGTGGGCCGGCGCTCGTTCCACTCTCTGGTCCCACCCTACGACGTGCGTGCGTTGGATGTTACTTGTCGGCGGGCCGCAGGGCCTTTTCCATGGTCAGCACCATCTGAGCGGCGTCGATGAGTTTTTGGTTCTTGTCGGCGGCCAACTCTTGCAGGCGGCGGAAGGCGCTCCGCTCGTCGACGCCCGTCACTTTCATCAGCACGCCCTTGGCCTGCTCGATCACTCGGCGATCGGTCAACGCCTGGCGCAGGTCCGCCGCTTCTTTGCGCAACTCTTGCAACTCGGCAAAACGCCGCATGGCCACGGCAATGGCCGGGCCCAAAGCGGCTTTGCCAATCGGTTTGACTAGATAGGCGAGCACGTGGTCCGCTTCCGCCCGTTTGATCAGCTCCGGATCGTGGTACGCGGAAACAAGGATCACCGGCACCGGCCGCTCGGCACAGATTTCGTTTGACGCATCGATCCCATCGAGCTCGGGCATCTTGATGTCGGTGATTACCAGGTCGGGCTTGAGCGTGCGGCAGTGCTCGACCAGCTCGCGTCCGTTTTCGGCCACGGAAACGACGCGATGGCCGAGCGTGGGGAGCATACGCTCGAACCAATCACGCATATCGGCCTCGTCGTCGGCCACGGCTATCCGCAAGGCGTCGCTCATTCGGGTTCTCGTGACAAGGTAACGATGATTTCCGCGCCGGGTCCGGTCCGATCGCTTGCTTCGATCAGGCCGCCGTGCGATTGCACGATCCTCTTGGCAATTGCCATACCAAGACCGGTGCCTTTGGTTTTCGTGGTGTAAAACGGATCGAAAATTCGCTGCCGCTGCTCCTCATTCAACCCCGGCCCGTTGTCGCGAAACGCGATTCGCAGCGCCGGCCTGCCGTCAACATCGCTCTCAGACGCTGCAACTACGATCTTGCCACCCGCCGGCGAAACGCTTACCGCGTTTTCCAGAATGTTGCGGAAGACCTGCCCCAGGGCGAAACTGTCGACGCGGCAAGCAAGATCGTCGGTTGCGATCTCTTCAACCAATTCGATCTTCTTCTCCGGGCTGAACTGTGCGACGTGCGACCACGTCTCGCGCCACAGCTCGCGCAAGTCGCAAGACTCACGCTTCAGTTTGATTGGAGCGGCGTAGGTCCGCACTTCTTCGTAGAGATGCTGCAGATGGTCCTGCGCCTTGTCAATGCGTTGAACCAGGTCGAGGGCGGCCGGGCGGTCTTCAACCTCCAGGGCCAGCATTTCCAGGCAAGCCTTGCTGCGCTGCAAGGCGTTGCGGCTTTCGTGGGTCAAACCGGCCATCATTTGTCCGATGGCAGCCAGCCGCTCGGCCTGTAGGGCTTTTTGTTGGGCCTCGTTCAGCTCCGTTACGTCATGACCGATGGCCAGAATTGCGGGCCCACCGTCGAAATCAGCCAACGGCTCGGCGTTCCAGACGACCGAGCGGCGAACCCCCGACTTCGAGCACAAGGTATCCTGGCAACCGCGCAGTGGACTGGCAGTTGATTTGCCGCAGGACATCCGCTCGATCAGGCTCCGCCTGACGGGACTCTCTCCGAAGGTCTTGGCAAAGTCGTGCCCCAGCAGTTCGTCGGTCGAGAGTCCGGTGAGCCGTTCGGCAAATGGGTTGACGTAAAGGATCGAGCCATCAAGCCGCAGAATCATGGTCAGCGTGGGGGCCGCTTCGACCAGCGTGCGGAAGGCCGCGTCGCTACGGGCCTTGGCACGGGTCAGGCGTCGCCGTTCGGCGGTGCGCTCGAGACTGGCCCGCAACGCGCTAGGATTAATCGGCTTGATGATATAGTCGGCCGCGCCATTGCGCAGGGCGGTGATCGCGCCGTCAAGATCGGCGTAGCCCGTGGCGACAATCACGTCGGCCTCGGGCGCGAGCCTCTTCAAGCGCGGCAGGAGGTCTTCGGCGTTGCCATCGGGCAAGCGCCGGTCGAGAATCACCATGCCTACGTCGGACCAATCGCGGCGGGCAAGCACCTCGCGGGCCGTGCCCACCGCTTCGGCCCGGTAGCCGTCAAGCTCCAGAATGTCGCACAAGTTGGCCTGGGTGTCTTCGTCATCTTCGACGACCAAGACCGACATCGGCGCGGCGTCAGTCATGTTTGGACAGTTTCTCCAGCGTCTGCAACAAGACCGGCACGTCGAACGGCTTGTAGCAGGCGGCGTCGGCGCCCTCCGCGAGCGTCTGCTCGACGAGCTGCTCCATTTCGCTGCGCAGCCCCGTGACGAGCACCGTGCGGGCCTCCGGATTGGCCTGGCGCACCAGCCGAAACACGTCGGCCCCGCTCCCCTGAGGCAGTTTCATGTCGATCAACACGACGTCGTGCTTCCGCTGGCGCAAGCGTTCGCCGGCGTCGGCCGGGTCGTGTGCCAGGCAAACGCGATATCCCCGTTCGCGAAACAGGTCCCATAGGTTCTGACAAAGGTCGTGATCGTCGTCGACGATCAGCACGAGGGGTTGCCCGACGGCCTCGTCAACCAGTGCCAGCAGCCGTGACAGATCGACCGGCTTGGAGAGGATTTGCCAGGCGCCGGCCGCCAGTGCGTCGTTTGCCGTGTGGCTGCTGGCGTAGGCCGTGACGACGATGGCCACCGTGCCCGACTGAACGTCTTTGATGCGGCGATAAAGCTCCAGCCCATCCATTCCGGGCATCTTCAAGTCCAATAGCGCCACGTCGTAGGCATTTTGTTTGACGAGCGCCAGGGCGCTCATGCCATCGTAGGCCACATCAACCTGGAATCCGAGGTCGGTAAGGATATCGGACAGGTTCGCACAGGTATCGACTTCATCGTCGACGACGAGAATTCGGGATGTAGTCATCGGAAATTCTTTTGGATTGTACGTTACGTTGGGATTAGGCAATGCGCCACCTATCCAATGACGAATGACGAAAGAATGACGAAATCCGAATGACGAAGGCGATGCCTATTAGTCCATTCGAGCTTCGTCATGCCGGCTTCTTTCGTCATTCGTCATTTTCATTAACGGCCTGTTGGTAAACGCACCGTAAACTGGGTGCCTTTTCCGACCTCGCTGGCCACTCGGAGCGAGCCTCCATGTTTGTCGATGATTGAGCGGGTAATGGCCAGCCCCAGGCCAATGCCGCGGGCCTTGGTCGAATAAAGCGGCTCCATAATCCGCTCGAGGTTTTCGCGCGCGATGCCGGAGCCGGTGTCGGCCACGCTGACCTCCACGTCGCCGTCGACCGATTGGCCGCTGATCGTCAAGGAGCCGCCTTGCGGCAACATCGCGTCGCGGGCATTGCGGATAAGGTTGCTAAACACAATTTGCAATTGGCGCGCGTCGCCCAACAAAGGCGGAAGGTCGGGCGGGCACCGGACCGTCACCACAATTTCGTTGGGTAAGGGGCTCAGCTCAAGGACTTCCGTCAGGCATTCGTGGAGCGAAAGCGGGTGAAGCTCGGGCACCGGCAAGCGGGCAAAATCCGAGAGCGCCGTAATCACCCGATCGGCCAGGCCAATCTGCCGCTCGATGCGCTCGAGGTGCTGCTTCACTTTTTCGGGGGCAGGCGAGCGCGTGGTGGTCAGATAATAGACTGAAGTCTTGACGACGTTCAACGGGTTCCGCAGCTCGTGGGCCACACCGCCGGCGACTTGCCCGATGGCGGCCAGCCGGTCGCTGCGCTGTTGCCGCAGACTGAATTCCGTCTGGTAAGCGTCTTCGATGATTGCCAGGTCGAGGTCGAGCAGCATGTTGAGCGAGATGCGGGTTGCAAGCAACTCCTTGGGGTTGCCGGTCCAGACCCGCTCGAGCACCTCCAGCAGCCCGCGCCGCAATCGCGAAAGGGCTGCGTTGGTGAACACCTGCGAGAGACCAATTTCGACATGCCGCAGGCCGACGCGCCAGCGGCGCGAAACATAGTCTTGATCGTATCGGCCCCCCACCAGGTCGCGGAGCCACGCGTGCAGCGTCTGCTTCAGACGGGCAACCTGCTCGGCCCCGCCGGTGATGACCTTTCGGGCTTCCGGATGGCGGTCAATTTCCTCGTAGAAATCGTCGATCAGCGCCACGACGTGCGGCTCAACGAGATCGGCGATCGCCGCAATGCGGCGCGCGTCTTCGTCGCTCCAGCCAACATAGCGCTGCAACTCCTGGTAGAGCTGGTAAATTTTGGTCCAAGGCATAATCCAAACCAGGTCTTAGGTCTAGACTTCAGGTCTTAGGATCATGGGCCGCCGTGGCTCTCGATTCAGGCATCGAACCCTAAGACCTAAGTCCTAAGACCTAAGAGCTTGATCGTCAACCTCCAAAGGCGAGAATTGCCACTACGACGGCCATACCCACCATGCCGGCGCCGATGATCGCCGCCAGCAGGAGCGAGATGCTCGACAGAGCGAGGTTGTCTTCGTGGAGCAGTTCCCGCCACTGGGCTTCGCTGAAGCGGCCCGAGCCGCTTTTGACCGACGGAGTCGATGGATTCTTCCAACCTGCAGTACTCATGGCGTCAAGCGACCTGACAGTCGCCTCCGTGTGTTAAGAGTTGCCGTCCGATTGTTGGTTAGCTAGGCATGCGGCATGCCACACGGTGAGGCGGGAAAGTCGGAGCCCGCGAAGCCACTGTAGTCGCTCGATTACCCGCCAAAAATGGCTTCGACGACTTGCAGGAGAGCCATCCGCGCGTGGTCGGCATTCCTGCAGATGTGCCGTCTGGGGCGCGCGGTGTGCCCGATGGCACGGCGCGGAAGCGAAAAAGTGCAAACAAAAAAAAGATGAAATTCGTTCGTTAGTGGGCCAACGTGGGACGCGCGGCGGTTGGTCGATGCAGCCGCCGCGCTTTCCGCGCATTGCCCTTGCGACTACAATGCCTGGCGACCGGCTGTTTAGTGCCGCGGCGAATCTTGCCGAGTTTGGTTGCACGCAGGACTTCATGGGCCAGGAAAAGCAAATCGCGGCGCCGGACAGCACGGCGGTGCGGGTGGCGCTGTGGCGGGCACTGCACGTCGAAATCGATCCGCCGCCACACGTGATCGACGACGAAATTGCACTTCTGCTGGCGGCGCCGGATGACGGTTGGCGCCGTCGCCCGGACATGAGCGATTTCACGAAGCCGTTCCGCGCTTCGGTCGTGGCCCGGGCACGCTTCATCGAAGATCTCGTTACGGAACAAGTTGACCGCAGCGTCGACCAGTACGTCATTCTGGGAGCAGGGCTCGACACGTTCGCCCAGCGCAGGCCGGATATCGCCGCAGCCCTGATCGTGTTCGAGGTCGATCGGCCCGGCCCTCAGAGCTGGAAGCGACAGCGGCTGATCGAGATCGGCTTCGGCATTCCGCCGTGGCTGCGGCTCGTGCCGGCCGATTTTGAAGCTGGCGACGCCTGGTGGCAACAGCTTGCCGCCGCTGGCTTCGATGCCGGCCGACCTGCGATCGTGGCCTCAACCGGCGTTAGCATGTACCTTACCCAGGACGCCATTGAGGCCACGCTGCGGCAGATCGCGGTGCTCGCCCCAGGATCGACGCTTGCCATGACGTTCCTGCTGCCCATCGAGCTCGCGGATCCCGAGGTGCGTCCCGGGCTTCAGCGAGCGGTGGAGGGCGCGCGAGCAAGCGGAACGCCGTTTCTCAGTTTCTTTACGCCGGAGGAGATGCTGGCGCTGGCTCGCGAAGCCGGCTTTCAGGAAGTCCGGCATGTGTCAGCAGCCACTCTTGCGCAGCGATACTTTGCGGGCAGGACGGATGGACTTCGCCCGCCCAATAATTCAGAGGAACTGCTCGTAGCGACCACTTAGGGCCACTATTCCCCGACCAGCCGCTCGATGTCTTCACGCGAGACGGTAAAGACGTCCATGTCGAGTGTCACCGCGCCCAGGCTGACGAGACATTCGGTAAACAGTTCGCGGGTGCGCTGCTCCAGGTCTTGCATGCCCTGGTCGGTCATCACGCGGATGATGTGCTGGCCCTTGCGGACGTGCGTCCGCTCGTCGGCGCGGATGAAATCGGCCACGTGTACGAGCAGGTCGTCGTGTTTTTCGGCCGCTTGGTCGATCAGCCCGCCGATGGTCTTGATCACGCCCACCTCGCCGAACAGGTTGATCTCAGCCATCGCATAGGCCGGCTCCATCGGGCCGCGGCACGTCGAGCCCGTCAGCCGGTTGGCCAACTCGAACGGTTCGTAACCCGCCGCCAACAGCGCCTTGTGCCCGATTTCGGTGTGCCGCGTTTCGTCCCAGGTAATGCGGGCCAGGTCGTACTCGGCCTGAAAATCCTGAAAGCGAATGTCCCACAAGAACGTGCCGAACGCCTCGATGGCATCGACCTCGTCGCGCTGCGTGCGCAAGAACCGCAATCGGGCGTAATCGTAAGAGTCGTCGGGAAAACGCGGCCGGCCGTCGCCCACGTTGTACTCGCCCGTGTGCTTGAAGGTGACGAAGCGGCTATCTCGTTCGGGCACGGTATGCCGAACGAAGGACTTTTCGTCGCTGCGCAGGGGACGGGGCGCGTCACATCGTTGATCTCCGCCTGTCACGCCGCCTATACTCGCCAGCAGCCGCCCAAGGTGCCACCGCCAACGGCCCAGCCCGCCTTCGTCGACACCGCCGGCGACGTAGGCGTCGACGGCCGCCCCGGCCCAGGCCAGCATCGGCTCGTAATCGAGCAGAATCCGTCGCAGCAGACGAATGGTGGGGGCATCGGCCACGGGATCGGTATCGTCGATGTGATGCCGATAGGCTGTGGCCAGCGCCGCGCCGGCGACCTGGTGTAGCCCAACCAATAGCTCGGGAGCGTCGCTCGCCGAGAGTAGCTCGTCGATGAACCGATCGATTTCGGCATCGCGAAAGCCGTCGATTGCTGCGAAGCCCAGCTCTTGCTCTCGCAGCCGGTCGCGCAGCCCGTTGGCCGCGTCAGCATGGAAAAACAGGTGCCGTCCGGATTCGAGCTTGACTTCAAACTCAGGAATGGCGAGCGTCCAGGCGCCGATGGCCTGCGCCAGCCGGCGTTCGAAATAAAAGAACCTGAGTAGCCGCCGGGCGTTTTCCACCACCGAGAATTTGCCGCCCAGCGCACGCGGATCGCGCGGGAAACGGTAGGGGAATTCGTCTTTCCGCCGCTGCGCCGCCGCCCGTTCCTCGGGCCATGACTCCGACGGAAAGCGGCCGGGCTCAGGTGTGGATGAGGTATGACCGTTGGATGACTCTTTCATGCTTATGCTCCGCGTGCGATCTGATGAACCGCGGTTGTAGGGCGCTGGTTGTCGGATTATAGTCCGCAGACATGGCAAAACGCCGCGCCGCTACCGCTGATTATGATTCTCCCTGGAAAGTGGCGTTGCACAAGTATCTGCGATCGTTTCTCGAGTTCTTCTTCCCAGAGATTCATGCCGACCTGGACTGGACACGCGGTTACGAGGCCCTCGACAAGGAATTCCAGCAGGTCGTTCGCGGCGCTCAAGTGGGCAAACAAGTTGCCGACATGCTCTTCAAGGTCTGGCTTAAGGACGGCGGCGAGTGTTGGCTGTTCATCCATGTTGAGGTGCAGGGTTCCTACGAAAAAGACTTCTCGCGGCGGATGTTCGACTATAACACAAATCGGGAAGTGGTGAGCTTGGCGGTGTTGTGCGACGAGCGGCCAGATTGGCGGCCGGCCGCTTTCGGCTATGGTCGCTGGGGCTCGCGCACGGAAATCACTTTTCCCGTCATCAAGCTGCTGGACTATGCCGACGATTTGGAGTCGCTGGAGAGAAATGAAAATCCCTTTGCTGTGGTGGTGCTCGCGCACCTCAAAACTCAGGCGACGCGCCGCGACGCTGCGCGGCGAAGGGCGTGGAAATTCCGCCTGGTCAAGGGCCTATACGAGCGGAAGCTGACGAAGGACGACATTCGCGAACTGTTCCGCTTGCTGGATTGGATCTTGATATTACCCGACGATTTGGAAGAAGCGTTTCGCGAAGATATTCAACAATATGAGAGGGAGAAAAGGATGCCATATCTGTC
>DASSFG010000188.1:0-16996 GCA_035694685.1 Pirellulales bacterium | reverse complement strand
GCGCGGCGAGCAACCGCCGGCCCCTCGGCCCGCGTGGACGACCTCGCGGATCAAGGGTTCGCCCGTTCCGCCGGCGCCCTATCGCATCGCGTTGGCGTTTCCCAGACTGAAGTTTGACCGCCCGACGAGCGTCGAAGAACTGCCCGATGGCAGGCTCATCGTGACGGAAATGTCGGGCAAGGTATTCAGTTTTCTTAATCAGACCGACGCGAGCGACCCAAACTTGGTGCTCGATCTGACGGCGATGTTGCCGGCCGCTCTGGCGGGTCGCGGTGTCTCCCTGTTCGATGCGGAGCCGCACCCCAAGTTCAACGACAACCATTTTTTGTTTGTCTGCTACGTCCATCCAGCCGACGGCGGACATACGCGCGTTTCGAGATTCACGCTCGACGGCGAGTCTCCGCCGCGAGTCGTTCCCCATAGCGAGCAAGTGGTCATCACCTGGCCCGCCGGCGGACATAACGGCGGCTGCTTGGAATTCGCGCCCGACGGCTGTTTATTTATTTCGACCGGCGACGGCGCCGGGCCGAATCCGCCCGACGCGCTCACCACCGGTCAAGACGTGTCGGACCTGCTCGGCGCCGTGTTGCGGATCGACGTCGATCATGCCAGCGGCAACCGGCCTTACACGGTACCAACCGACAATCCGTTCGTCGATGTGACGAACACACGGCCGGAGATCTGGGCCTACGGGCTGCGCAACCCGTGGAAGTTCGGCATCGATCCGGAGTCCGGCGACACGTTTGCAGCCGACAATGGCTGGGAGACGTGGGAAATGGTGCATCGCATCGTGCGCGGGGGCAATTGCGGCTGGCCGGTGATGGAAGGCCGCGTATCGCTGCGGAGCGAGGTGAAACTCGGCCCGACGCCCATCCTGCCGCCGGTGAAAGACCATCCGCACACGGAAGCCAATTCGGTCATCGGCGGCCCGGTCTACCGCGGCCAAAAATTGCCGGGACTCGTCGGCTCGTTTGTCTATGGCGACTACATCACCGGCACGATATGGGCGGTGCAGCCGGACGAAGACGGTTCGTATTCCTGCACCACGCTTGTCGACACGGATCAGCGAATCGTCGCATTCACGCAAACGCGCGGCGGCCAGCTATTCGTGCTCGACTACGATTTCACGGGGCAAGTTTACGAACTGCTGCCGTCCAACGAGCCCGATACTTCAGCCAGTTTTCCGCGACGCTTGAGCGAAACGGGACTCTTTGCTTCGCTGAAAGACCTGCAACCCGCCGCAGGTGTCGTGGCCTACGACGTGATCGCCTCGCGCTGGCTCGACGGCGCGGCCGTACGACGTTGGGTGGCGGTCCCCGGGGCAAGCACCATTGAGCTGGCCAATCAAGGGAAGGCGGCTAGCTATCCCGAGGGCACGGTATTCGTTAACCATCTTTCATTCGCGCCCGCCGGCGCCGGTGAGCCGGTCCCCTTGGAAACGCAACTCTTGCACTACGAGCGTGGTTCCTGGCGGCCCTACAGTTATCTGTGGGACGAGTCGGGCCACGACGCGCAATTGGTCGAGCCGATCGGCGCCAAACGCACATTGCGGCTCCCGGACACGAGCGCCAAGGGCGGCTTGGTCGAGCGCACCTGGCACGTCAATGCCGTGAACGAGTGCAAAGCATGCCACAACGCCGAGTCGGGCTACGTGCTGGGCTTCACGCCGCACCAACTAAATCGCGGGGCGCCAGATTCTGCCTCGTCAAGCCAACTGAAGCAGCTTGCCGGCCAGCGCGTCCTTTCCGAGTCGCCCACCATCGCTCACGACGATCCAGCCCAGCTTGTCGATCCCCACGATGCAACTGCCGGCTTGAACGATCGGGCACGCTCCTATTTGCACGTCAACTGTGCCGTTTGTCACAAGCCGGGCGGAAACGCGATTGTTTCCTTCTACTTGCGCCGCGATCTGCCCTTCGACAAACTGAACACCAACAAAGGTTCCGGCATCGGCACGTTTGGGTTGCAAGATGGCAAGATTATCGTACCGGGCGATCCATTCCGCAGTTTGCTATTATATCGCATGTCGAAGTTGGGCTATGCGCGGATGCCTTACATTGGATCGAGAGTGGTCGATTGCTTCGGGGTTTCGCTGATCGAAGAATGGATCGAGTCGCTGCCTGGTGTACCGACTTCCGCCCCGCTATCGTCTGACACCGCGGAAGCGATCGCTTTGCAAGTGCTGACCCGGCACGAGACCGGCGATGACGGACGTTCGGTCATCGGTGAATTGCTAAAGTCAACCGCCGGCGCATTGGCCCTCGCCGTCGAGTTGCACCGCGGTGCGATGGCCGACGACGACGCTCGTATGGCGGTGTCGTTGGGCGCCGCGGCCACTTCCAGCGACGTGCGAGGATTGTTTGAGACGTTCGTGCCCGAGTCGCAGCGGCGGGCGACATTGGGGCCGAACGTCGATGTGGAGGTGGTCTTGCGCAGGCAAGGCGACCACGAGCGCGGCAAGCTGATTTATTTCAGCGACGCCGCGCGTTGCCGTGCTTGCCACGAGCTGAACGACCGTGGCAAGTCGCTCGGCCCCACGCTGGCGGAAATCAACAAGAAGTACCCCAGCCGCGCGGAGCTGCTGGTGCACGTCTTGCGGCCGTCGCAGAAGATCGACGATCCCTTCGCCGCCTACTCGGTAGCCACCGGCGACGGTCGTCTCTTGAGCGGTCTGCTGGTCGAGCAGAACGACCGCCAGATCGTGCTGAAAACCGTCGAAAAGCAGACCGTGACGCTGGCGCGCGACGACGTCGAAGAGATCGTTCGCAGTGAAAAGTCGCTCATGCCCGAGGGAATCTTGAGCGATCTCACCGAACAGGAGGCGGCCGATTTGTTGGAATACGTGCGGTCGTGTACAAAATAATTATGGGTTGTATTTGTTGTGGGGGCCTCCGGCCGTGCCACGTTGCCCAGACGCAGATTCTCTCCCCGTTGTACAGATTACGAGGACTTACTCCAGCGGTGGTGCCCAATGCAAAATGCAAAATGCAGAATGCAAAACGTAAAATGGTGCGCGGCCGCATCGGTTGTGGCCAGTCTCCCTCCGCGCCGCCATGTGGGCGCATCCGCAGGTCTGTTCGTGCTCGGGTGGGCTTTGGCCGCCGCGCCGTCTCTGGCGGCTGAGCCGGTGGCGATCCAGCAGCGCGCCGCCGACATGGTGGCTTTGGCTGGCGGCGAACGGATCGCCGGTATGTTTGCCTCGGCGCCCACGGAAGGAATGGTCACGCTGTACGCCTCCCGTGATTGGCTGCGAAAGCATCAGGCGGCCTTCTACCGTAAATTCGCCGCGGGAGAAGAGGACCGGCGCAAGGAAGCCCTTGAGCAGTATCGGCAGCGGATTGCTGACTGGCGCGAGCGCCGAACGGAACCAAAGATCCTCAAGCTCTTCATCGGGCGCAGCTTGCGCGACGTGGAGTCGCAGATAGAGCAACTCGAAAAAGGCGACAAGCCGCCCGAGCCGTCGCAACTCGTGGTCATTGAGGCGCCGGCGAAGCAAGTGCGCAACTTTTATGCTCAACCGCAGGCCACGCGACGGCTGTTGGCGCTGGCCTGGGAAGCGCAGCTCGAGGGCGCCGAAGACTTGCCGGTGAACGAGCTGACTGAGCGGCTGAAAAAACAGGGTGTCGACGTGGAGCATGCCTGGCCTGACCTCTCCGATCGGTTCAACGTCGTGCCACTGACGCCCCGTCAATGGGCGGCCAAGGTGGCGCTCGTGGAGTTTGAGATTGTCGGCAAGCCTCATTTTCAGGGCACGGGCGGCGTGCTCTTGGAAGATGACGGCGACGGAAACCGTCCGCCTTTGGCAGACCTGGTGGGCGGACTCTTGCAAGATCAGCTCGGCGATGCCTTAGGCGACTTGTTGAATCCGGCCGAGGGGCGCGAGCGGGCCGGCGGCGGCTCGAAACAGCAGGCGGCGGTCGACAAGGCGCTGGCCTCGGCGGCCGACAAGAAATCGACGGGCGTGCGCATTACGAACCTCGACCAGGATTTGGCTAGGCACCGCGTGACGGTCAACGACGCGTTTTACGCGTTTATGCCCGACGGCGCTTGGCAGGCGATCTGGCAGCAATCGTCGACAATCGACACCAACGAGGCCAAGGACCTGGGCGAAGACCAGCTTGCGGCCGATCCGCAGGTGGCGGAAATCATGCAAACGCTCAAGGGCCTAGGGCTCGACGCTAACCAGGATCTTTTGAAGTCGGCCTTGCGCTTCGGCGGCGCGACGCAAAAAGCGATGCAGGCCACCGATCACGACTTCGCCGATTACCTGCTCAGCCACACTCGCCGCCTGATCGGCCCACCGGTCGTCGTGCCCGATGCGAAACCGTAGGCTGTCGGCTGAGTGTCGTTTCAGCGTGAATCCTCAGATCAGTCGGGTGAGAGCAAAACCTTGTCGTAGGTCTCTTCGATTTTGGCCCCTTTGCGTTTGGCGCGATTGAATCGCCTGCGGCCTTCTCGATCGATCGCGCTCCCGGCTGGCAGGCTGACGCGACTGAGTATCGCGTTTCGGCGGCTATGAGGCGAGTTTGCCTGCTGGCCTTCACGCTCAACAGCCGCGCATCGAACCGCCGTGCAGGTCCAGACAATGGCAAATCCGATCAGAGAAACAACTGCTATTCGCATAAAGGATCTCCTTAAAAGGGGCGGCTCATCGTAGCGCGCCATCCAACTGCCCCGCAAGGCCATTAGACCGCGCCGGGGCGGCTGACGCCAAAGCCGGGCGCTGCGTAAAGAAAGAGGCGCGCCGCAGGGTGTCCGCAAGCTCAAAGGCAAGGCCAACTCGCTCGGCCGCGGCTGCCTCGCGAGCGAACGCCTGGTCCGGATGACGCGGCTCTAGTGGATTAGAGCAATAGACGATAAGCATCTATCAGTCGGGCAATAGGGCGAAGGCCACGCGGTCCGAGTTAAGCGACGAATCCAGGACTTCACTTTTCTAGCACAAAGATCCTGTCGGCGGCACGCTCGATAAACGGTAGAATGGTGAGTGGGTCGCACGTTCGCGGGAAGATGAAACATGGCGTCACGAAAGCTGGCAACTCCACCGCCGCCGGGCGGGTCGGATCTCTGGAAGGACCACGATCCGCCGATCAAGACGGGGCCGATCGACCATGGCGCGTCGCTGGAATCAGTCGCGTGGCTGACTCGCACCCAATACAACATGCACAGGCCGGACGCCATGCAGGTCGATCCCAAAGAGTTAATTCAAGTGCTCAATGAGGCCGGCGTCAAGTTCGTGCTCATGGGCCAGCACGGCATTAGCGGCTGGCTTTCGGAGCCGCGGGCCACGCGCGACGTCGACGTGGTCGTCCAGAAGCGGCACTTCGCCAAAGCGGTGCGGGCGGTCCAAGCCGCCTGGCCGGAACTGCTCGTCAAGGAATACCCGGTCGTCACTCGGTTCTTGGATCCGGCCAACAACGAGCCTGTCATCGACCTCATGCGGCCCAACGACGTCTACCGCGAGGCGTTTAAGAACTGCGTCCGCGTCGGTAAAACGCACGACGTGCCGAGTCTGGAGTTGGCGTTGGCGGCCAAGTTCGCGGCGATGGTCTCGCGAAACCGAGAGAGACGCAAAAAGCACTTCGACGCCGGTGATTTCATCGGGATCGTCGAGCGGAACCACGCGAAAATTGACGTCGAGCGGCTGCGAAAATTGGGCGACGCCGTTTATCCGGGCGGCGGCGACGAGATCGTTCGTTTTGTGGAAGACGTGAAAGCTGGCCGAACACTAAGAGTGTGAAACAGTTCCTTGCCCGTGCCGCGCCAACGCGAGGACATTTGCGCTGTTGCTCGATCCCTCTACATTTCATGACCTCGTCAGTGGACGACGACGCGGCGTATCGGCCGCGGCGTTGCGAGCGTTGCTGCGCGGCGCCGAAGTGGGCTATGCGGCGGCCATGCGCTGGCGCAACCATCGTTACGATACGGGCCTCGCAGCCGTCGAAAGGGCCGGCGTGCCGGTGATCAGCGTGGGAAATATCACTCTCGGCGGCACCGGCAAGACCCCGATGGTCGAATGGCTCGCGCGCTGGTACCGGGCGCGAGACGTGCGCGTGGCCCTGGTCAGCCGCGGCTATGGCGCCGAACGCGGCGCGGCCAACGACGAGGCGCTGGAGCTCGAAGAGCGCTTGCCCGACGTGCCCCACGTACAGAATGCCGACCGCGTCGCCGGGGCCCGTATGGCGATCGAAGAGTTCGAAACCGAGATCGTGATTCTGGACGACGGCTTTCAGCATCGGCGGCTGGCGCGGGATTTGGACATCGTATTGATCGATGCCTTGGAACCGTTTGGTTTCGAGCACGTCTTTCCGCGCGGTGCCTTGCGCGAACCGCTCAGCGGGCTAGCCAGGGCCGACGTGGTGGCCCTTTCGAGGGCGGACCTGGTCGACGCCGGCCGGCGAGCCGAGATCGAAGCTCGCGCCACGCGGCGTGCGAAGCAAGCGTTGTGGATTGAAGTCGAGCACCGACCGCAGCACCTGATCAATGCGGACGGTCGAACGACGTCGCTCGACACCATTGCCGGGCGACCGGTCGGCGCGTTTTGCGGCATCGGCAATCCCGCCGGCTTTCGCCGCACGCTGGCGGCGGTCGGCGCGCAAATGCGTGAGTGGCGTGAGTTCGCCGATCATCACGCCTACTCTCGCGACGACGTCGAAAGCCTCGCCGCTTGGGCTGATTCGCATGGCGTTGAGGCCGTCGTTTGCACCGCCAAGGATCTCGTTAAGCTGCGTTTAGACCGCCTCGGCAACCGCCCCCTTTGGGCGTTGGGGATCGCCTTGGAGATTACCCGCGGACGAAATGAATTTGAAACGCTGCTCGAGCGTCAGTCGGCCGGCCGCGCGGCCAGCGCCGGAGGCGAACGCCGTTCGATGAACGGATTATGATACACCTGCGGAACCGAGGCGGTGCGCTCCTTGGGTTGCCCCACCGGCTTGCGCGGAACATAAGGGTTCATGACTTCCTTGGGCTGGATTTGCTCGAATTCGGGCGTCATGAAACCGGGCGGGTATGCAAACGGGCTATAGCCATAAGGCCGGGGAACCGGATAGCTGTAGTACACCGGCGGGAACAACGCGTAATAAGGGGGCCGGTCGTTGTAGAGCGAGCCGTAAAGCCCATTCCCGAAGAAGCCGTATCCCAGGGCATAAGGGGCCCCGGCCACTTGTGCCCGGGCATCGTCGGCGAAAACGCCCAACGTCGCCCCGGCCACGATCAGCAAACCAACTTTTCCTGGCAGATTCATTGCGGTAACCTCATGGAAGATTTTTGTGCCCGTCGCTCGCCCCCACCTTCCACACTAATTGGCGGCGGCCGGCAAGCAAAGCTTGGAGCCGGAGTTTGACCGACGACTCGCAAATCCTGACTGAACGGCTTTCGAATGCCGCTGAACGAGCGGCGATCGTCGGGCGGCTGACCAACCGGCTGGCGCATCGCATCCGCAATCCCTTGTCGGCCATCACCAATTCGGCGTACTGTGTGGAGGCCGGCTGTCCGGAACTGGACGAAAACGGGCGCAGCCACTTACGGCGGATTGCCGAGCAGGTGAACGCCATCGAGCGACTGCTGCGGCATGTTGCAGAGTTTGCCGACCGGCCGACCGGTGGCCGACACCGATTCGCCTTGCAAACGGTAATCGGCGACGCCCTGGCCGCCGCCCGGCTGGCAGGGCTACAAATGCACGAGGCCGCTTTACCCCAGGAACCAATCGAGACGCTGGCTGACTCCGATCAGTTTCGGCGGGCGATTATCCTGCTTATCGAAGTCGTTTCGCGTCTGTCGCGCGACCCGGCCAGCTTGCAGTTGAACGTCCGCCTGGAGGGCGAAGGTGCAGCCATTCAACTGCATGCCAGCCAAACCGGCCTGACGCCGGCTCAGGCCCACGGCTTGCTTCCAGCGGGGCTGGCCCGACCGGAAGCCATTGACGACCCTTGCCTGGCAATGGCGGCGCTGTATGCAGCGGCCAACGGCGCCACACTCGAAATCGTCTCCGCACACACCGGTGAAATCACGGTCAGTTTGCGGCTCCCCACTGACGAAGAAACGGACAAACCGCAATGACCGCTGAAGTTTGGTTACGTCCGAATCGCCGCATTTTGGCCGTGGCAGCGCTCTTGCCAGGGCTGGCGTTCGCGGCCGGATGCGGCCTGTTGCTCTTCGCTTGGGGCGACGAATCGCGCCGTTGGCTTCTCGCGACGGGGGCAGTCGCAGCCGCCGTTTCGCTGGCGGGCGTGGCGTTTCTGCTATGGCAGGCAAGTCTGCCGCGGCTCGGCTACGATGGCCGTCACCTGGAGGTCTATCTGGGTACCGCGAAGCCCGTCCGCGTGCCGATCGAGGTGGTCGAAGGGTTCCTGCTTGGCCGGGGGCCCAGTTTTTTGCCGGGCCGGCAACAGCAGCAAACGGAAGTAGCCAACCTTGTGGTGCGGTTGGCTGAAAGGGCCGGTGAATGGGAGCGAGTCGAAGTGAATCGCCAGTTCGGCACCTGGTGCGGGCACTACATTACCATCCGCGGCACCTGGTGCGAGCGGCTGAGCGTGGCACTGGTGAACCGCCTCAACACTCGCCTGGCCGAGGCACAGCAGGCGCTGAAGCACGAGGCCGCCCGATGACCAGGTTGTTAGTCAGCGTGCGGTCGCTCGATGAAGCACGCCTGGCCCTGGCGGCGGGCGTCGATTTAATCGACCTCAAAGAACCTGCTCGCGGCTCATTAGGCATCGTCGGCGTGGCGACGGCGAGACAGGTGGCCGACGCCCTCGCGGGAAAAGTGCCGCTTAGTATGGCGCTAGGCGAGCTTGCAGAATGGATGGACGCCGAATGGGAATTGGCAGGAAGTCTGCCTCCGGGAATTGCGTACGCTAAAATCGGGCTCTCCCGCTCAAGCAAGGCCCGCTCGGTGGATGGCATACCCTGGCAAGACGAATGGGGCCGCGCCATTCGCCTGCTGCCGCAGCACTGCTCCGCCGTGGGCGTGGTCTATGCCGATTGGCAGCCGGCCGACGCGCCGCGTCCGGCGGCGGTTCTCGATGCGGCCATAGCCAATGGCTGCCGAGCGTTACTGGTCGATACCTTTCACAAACATGCCGGAAACGTCTTCCGCCACTGTTCGACCGGCGAATTGGCCGATCTCTTCGCCCGGGCCAAAAGCAGCGGAATGCTCTCCGTGCTGGCGGGCTCCTTAAGCCTGGACGACGTTACCGCCGCGTTCGCGATCGGCCCCGATTACCTTGCCGTGCGCGGCGCTGTCTGTCGCCGCTCGCGCGACGGCGACCTGTGCCCGATCAGGCTCGCCGAATGGATGCGAACGTTCAATATGCACCAAATGGCCGCAAGCGAGAGTAGGAGGTCGCGTTAAGCGTTATTGTCTTCGTTGCGACTTCATGAAGTCGTACAGATTTTCGGCCGCGGGACGCCAGTTGCCGGCCCGCGCCATGACGATCACTTCATCGAGCCAGCGAACGGCCGCGGCAGGCAGTTGCCCAGAGCTTGCGAAGTTCCGCAAACGCAATTCACAATCGGCGAGGAGTTGCGGATCGTGCGCGCGGACTGCGGTAAAAAGGGCATCGACTGCGTCAAACACCTGTTCGTCGGGGCCCAACTGAGGCGGGGCGCCGGACCAAATCCACCACGCTCCGGCCGTAAGCAAAGCAAGAGCAATACCGCCTGCCATGACCGCCGTAGAGCGAGGTCGGAGATCGCTGGGCATCAGTTTTCTCCACCTTTTGGCGGCACGTCGCCCGCGTTCATCGTCGAGAGGGCCATCCAGGCATACGCGTCGATAAACGTGCTGACAAAACGCACTGAGCCGTCGCCGAACAAGAGGTTGCCGCCGGGTGGCCCATGCTCCGCGAACATTTCATCGGTGTGGCCAAAAGGTTCGTCAGGGGCATGAATGATTACTTGCGGATGATCGTGTACGTCCGGGCCGCTGTGCACACCAACCAGGCAGCCGCCGCTGTTCGTGTCGCCAGGGAAGGGCGGCTTCGGCGGCGTGCAGCTCCACGGTACGACCCCCACCCACGTCTTGTCCGTCAGTATGGAGCTCGCTTCACCAATGAACACCGTTTGCGATAGTCCATCTTTGACGTCGGCCGGCCGCGTGCGCGAATTGCGATAAAACGGCCCGTTGATCACGTCGGTGAGCGCGCCGACCGGTTCGGGCACCGTGAAATCGTAGGAATACGCGGGCGACCGGTTCCAGGCGCCGTTTTGTCCAGCATTGGTGGCGTAATGAGCGTGCGCGAAACGGATGCTGGGACTGAAAGGCCCCGCGTCCGTCGGATTATCGCTGGGTCCGCTGTAGCGGTGCAGGTCGAAGCCGTCGCTGCCGCCCGTGGCCGAAGGACAGAGAAATACAGGCAGTTTGGTGGCCACGAGCGCGCCGTTTTGTGGCGCCCAACAGGGCAGATTGAGATTCAATTGCTGATAGAGGACCTGTTGTTCAACGAAGGGCAGCAGCAACGTTCCCCAACCCCAACCGGTCAGCCCGTTCGAGCCGTCGTCTGGGTAGGCGATGCCGAAGGCGGTGCCGAACTCCGTGCCTGAGGTGAGCAGGTAGGATGGCGGAAACGTTTTACAAGTGCCTTCGTAGTTGCCCAGAGCCACCCCGATTTGCTTCAAATGGTTGACGCACTCGCCGCGTCGTGCCGATTCGCGCGCGGCCTGTACGGCAGGCAAGAGCAGGCCAACCAGCAATCCGATGATGGCGATCGCCACCAGCAACTCAATAAGGGTAAAGGCGGAACGTCGTAAATATGGAGCTTTCATTAACCGGTACCAGGGGTGGTGAGTCAGTTTGTGTCGCAGCGGCAATCTTTGCACGGTCAAAAAAATGTTTGGCCACTCAAAAACGATGGCGACAATCTACCAGCCCTGTTTTGATTCGTCAAATAGATTTTTGAGCGGTCAAAATCAGCGTGAAATGACAACCGCCAGCTCGCAACTTCGCCCGCTATTTGGTGAGTAACTCGGCGTCAGCGGCGGTGAAACGCAAGCGGCGAATGGAATGGGCGCGGCCGGTCGATTCGTCGACGTCGACAATGCTGCCGTTGAGGCGCACGTCGCCGGTGGCTACGTCGAATTGCGTGGGATTGAAGGTGAGCGTCGTCTCCAACACGCGGTCGATCCGCCGCCCGAGAATGCTGTTGTGTGGGCCCGTCATGCCGACGTCGCACTGAAACGCGGTCCCCCCGGGCAGGATCTCCTCGTCGGCGGTCGCCACGTGCGTGTGTGTGCCCAGGACCGCCGAGACACGCCCATCGAGATAACGCCCCATAAGCTGCTTGTCGCTGGTGGCTTCGGCGTGAAAATCGACCAACACGACTTTCACCTCCGGCGGGAGCTGTTTCAACACGCGGTCGGCCGCGGCCCAGGGGCAATCTACGGGCCGCATGAAAACCCGGCCGAGCAGGCTGATGACCGCCACAGCCACGCTATTTCGGGCAGGCAGGAGCATGTAGTCGTGGCCGGGTGCATCCGGCGGAAAATTGGCCGGCTTGACGATGTTTTTGGCCTTTTCCAGGACCGGATTGATTTCGCGGCGGCGATAAATGTGATCGCCGAGAGTTATGCCGTCGACGCCGGCCGCGATTAGCTCCTGGTGGATTTCGGGCGTGATGCCCGAGCCGCCGGCGGAGTTCTCTGCATTAACAACCACCAGGTCGAGCTGTTCGCGTTCGACCAGCCCGCGCACGGCCCGCACCACGATCTCGCGGCCCGGTTTACCGACAACATCGCCGATCAGCAGCAATCGCACGAGTTCTTCCTTAGCCCAACCGTGGTGAAATAGATAGCGGAACGAGGATCAAGCAATGAGCAATGAGCGATGAGTCACAAGCGGTTCTAACGCCGCAGCGGACTGCCAAAATCAGACCCTCATTGCTCATTGCTCGTTACTCATTGCTTTTCCTGCCCCGTCTACCGTCTACCGCCTACTGTCTACCTAGTGTGCAATTTCCGTGAACCGCGATTCGCGCAGCACGGTCACTTTGATCTCGCCGGGATACGTCAATTGTTCTTCAAACGCCTTGGCGATGTCGTAACAGATCTTGGCGGCACTGACGTCGGTGGTGTCTTTCGACCGCACGAGCACGCGCAACTCACGTCCGGCCTGGATGGCGAACGCCTGTTCGACACCGGGGAAACCGCCGGCGATTGTTTCCAGCTCTTCCATGCGTTTGATGTAGCGTTCGAGCGTTTCGCGGCGGGCGCCCGGTCGCGAGGCGCTGCAGGCGTCGGCCGCCGCCACAAGCACGGTATAAGGATTCTCGATGCGCAGGTCGTCGTGGTGGCCGAGCGCCGCGTGGACCACTTCCGGTCCTTCGCCATATCGCTTCAGCAAGTCGGCGCCGATTTTGGGATGTCCGCCCTCGGCTTCATGGTCGGCTGCCTTGCCGATGTCGTGCAACAGGCCGCAGCGACGCGCCAGCCGGGCGTTCATGCCAATTTCCTCGGCCAGCATGCCGGCCAGGAAGGCCACCTCGATCGAATGCCTGAGCACGTTCTGGCTGTAGCTCGTGCGGAACCGCAGCCGGCCCAGCATATGAATTACCCGTTCGTGCAGGCCCGGCACATCGGCCTCCTGGGCCGCTTCCTGGCCGAGCTTTTGCAAGTGATGCTCCAATTCGGTCTGCGTGGCCGCGACGATCTCTTCAATTCGCGAAGGATGGATCCGGCCGTCGGCAATCAGCTTGCTCAAGGCGATGCGGGCGACCTCGCGGCGGACCATGTCAAAGCCGCTGACGATGACCACGCCCGGCGTGTCGTCGATGATCACGTCAACGCCCGTCGCCTTCTCGAATGCCCGGATGTTGCGCCCTTCGCGGCCGATGATGCGGCCTTTCATGTCGTCGTTCGGAATGTCGACGGTGCTGGTGGTCGTCTCGGCGGTGTGCGGCGCGGCGTAGCGTTGCAGCGCGGTGATAATCGTCTCGCGGGCTTTCTCTTCGCAGACTTCGGCGATGTGTTTCTCGTGCCGCATGATAATGGCGCCGGCCTTGTGCTGCAGCTCCGCTTCGAGCATGCTCAGGAGCCGCCGGGTGGCTTCTTCCTGGCCCAGGCCGCTGATCTGGTGCAGCGTGCGCCGCTGCTCTTCCAGGAGCTTGCCCAGTTCTTCCTGCCGCCGGGTGTTCTCCTCGATTTTCTCAGCCAGCTTGCGCTGGTTGTTTTCGACCATCTTCTCCTGCTTGCGAAGCTGCTCGGCGTGCTGCTCGACGGCGTCTTGCCGCTTGTCGACCAGCCGCTCACGCTCGTGCAATTCCTGGCGAATGACGCTCAGCTCTTTTTCGCCTTCAGACCGCTGCTGGATGGCGGCTTCCTTGATCTCCAGCTCGGCCTCGCGGCGACGGGCATCGATCTCGCGTTCAGCCTTCTCGATGGTCTCGCGGGCGCGCGTTTCGGCGTCTTTCTGGCGAAGATACTCGTAGCCCTTCAACAGCAAGGCCGTGGCGACAAAGGTCGCGACGACGAGGATGATGATTCCCGGTGTTCCCATAGTTCCCCCGATCAACGTCTCAACACGGCGCGGTTGCGCCGCGCGGCGGGCGCAGTGACACAACGACGCATGCCAGCGACAGGCGGTCGGAGGCGCGCGGCACAAGCGCGGAGGAAGGAAGGGCCGCCAGCGGCAGCCGACGAGCTGGCTGGAATGGGGCCGAACAGGCAGGGAAAAGTACCGTTACGTCCTGGGCTTGCGCGATGGGCGCGCGGGCGCACGTCTGGCATGGCCAGGGTTGGCTTTCGTTCCGGGCGCGCACGTCCAGCGGCCTATTGCCGCGGAGGGTCGCGCCCAGAGCGTGAATGCTGGGCCAACCATGATGTGTAATGCTTTAAACGGTGTCATCCAGCCGCAAAGGGGCAGGGCGATGCGACCGCAGGCGTCAGGCTCGCCCGAATTGGGGCTGGCGCTGCCGTTGCGGACGACTTCGGGCTGAGGAACCTGCTTGGAGCTCGGCAGCATGCCGAGCAATTGCTGCAAGAGGACAATCAGTAGGTGCATCGTTCGGCCGACTTCTTTGTAAGCTGGTTTTCGCTACCTGCAACCGATCCAGTCGCAAACTCGTTGTGCTTCTCTTCCTCGGCGGCTAGCCCGCGGGGGCCGGCAACCGTGGGTTGTTCGCTAACACGTCCTTCATACTACCAGAGTTCGTCCGCTCCGCAACCAAAAAGTGCCCGGCCGCGGCTCAAGCAGCAAGACATGGCCGTTGGACGACGTTTTGTTTTCAAGCAGTGGCCTTTTCACCCCGACAACCAGTACCTTCTCCACCCGGCAGGAGCTGTTTGTTTTGCGCCGGTCAGACGGCTCGGTGCTCTGGTCGATTGCTTTTTCGCCCGATGGCCGGGCAGCTCGCCGCCACGACGGCCACTCGCGACGCGCGCGGCGAAATCGTGCTCTGGTCGGGCGCCTCTGGAGTGCGGTGATTCATCACCGATATCTCCCTCTCTTGCGGCAATGGCGGAGTGCATGTGGCACAGCCGCCCTCGGCTGTGGCTCGGTCGCCTTTGGCGAACGCGCATCCAGCCGAGGGCGGCTAGGCCACATGGGATAGATTGTTTTCCGCCGCCTGCCGAAAAGTTCGGGTTCGCGCCTGGTAGGGTGGGCATTGCCCGTCTTTGATTCATGGTGGGCAATGCCCACCCTACAGTCTTCCGCCAACCCGAAGATCAATGTTGGAGAAGGGACTAGTGAAAAGGCTAGTGAAGAATACGACGCCCTGCGTCGCACTTTTTGCCCCAAAGCCTCTCCTGACAGGCGCTTGCAACCCCTTCTGAACGCATCAATTTTGATTGATACTAGTGATTTTCGGCAATCGCCGCGCGGCGGTTTCGACCGCAGAACGATCGAAACCGCCGTTGCCTCTCGGTTTACCAAGTTGTCAAAGAACGATCTATGTTCTCCGCGCATGAACGCGAGGAGACACTCGCCGCAAACCACTCCGCGAGCCGCCGAAGAAATCCCCAGCCACGGAGTTAGTCGCCATCAAAAAACGCCGTAAATCGCCGGTCTGTGCAGATCTGCACAGGCCGTGACGCCGGCCTGCCTGGTGCCTCTCGTCTCTGCCCCCTAACCCTCATCCTCTCACGATACTGGCCTGGCCCGTTGTTTCTTGAAATTTCAGTCGTTGATGCCGCGCGGAACAGGACTCATCCTCTCACGATACTGGCCTGGCCCGTTGTTTCCCCATCCTTCATCCCTCATCGTTCATCCCTCAGCTTTCATCTCTCATCCTTCATCCTCGCCTCCCACTGGCTTGCAACGCCTTCGTTTTGCACCCCGCAGGACATCGAGCGTAAATCCGCACCGCGGTCGCCCACCGCTGCCGATAAAAGAGGCACTAGGACACGCACATGCGTACATATATAGCAACTTGTATCATGCCCCCGCCACGGAACTACGAGCAAACGAAAAACGCCGTGCGCGGCCGGCTGGTGCAAATTTGCACCGGCCGTGCGCGGCCGGCCGCGATTTTTGCTCCCTGCTCGTTCGGAAGGCAGATCAACCCGCGGCGGTATTTTGATCGCGAGGCATGCGAATGGCGGGGATCCACCGTCGTTCCCGTTCCAGCGATCTTAGCCCATCCGGTACGGCGCAGCGATCGGAAGGCTTGCGATCGGGTCCGGTGCCTTCACGGCAACCACGGCGTCAATCCGCCATCGACCAGCGATGCAAGGTGAAATTCAGCCATCGATGCAGTCGATGTGCGGAAAGGCACACAGCGGGACAACTCCGTACACCATGTGTTTTTCCTTCTACGACACACTCTAGTGAAACTTCTTTTTTCCGTCGTTCTTTCTGCAGCTTTTGAAGCAACAGGATGAACCTCGCCGAGTCGGCATACGCTTTGCCAAGCTACACCTCCCGTACAGCCGGCTTATATCACCTCAGCGTGTTGTCCGTCAAATGAAGGTAAAAATCTCGGGAGCGATCTCACGCCGCGATCGACACCAAAACGTATTTCGCGTTTCCGTTTGCCTGGAGCGATTGGAAAACCGTACCGTTCTGTCGAGTGGAGCCCTCGATCCCAACTTTGGAAGCGATGGGCATGTTCTGACAGACTTCCCCGGCCCAACCAATTGCGCGGCCTATGCGCTGGCGCCGACCCCCGACGGCAAGCTCATCGCCGCTGGGACGAGCGCGGGCAATTTCGCCGTGTTGCGGTACGACGCTAACGGCAGCGTCGATCCAACGTTCGGCAGCGGCGGCCAAGTCATCACCACCATCAGCGGTTCTGGCCAGGCTCGCGCCGTGACTCTGCAATCGGATGGCAAGATCGTTGCCGCTGGCTTCAGCGCGGATAACTTCGCCCTAGTACGCTACCTGGCGGACGGCAGTCTGGATCCGTCCTTCGGCAGCGGCGGCGAGGTCACCACCGACTTCGGAGCGAATGATAACGCGTTCGGCGTGGTCGAGCAACCCGACGGTAAGATCCTCGCTGCCGGTACCTCCGGCGGCTCGCTGGCCTTGTCGCGCTATCTTGCGAACGGCAGTCTTGATCCCAGTTTTGGCAACGATGGCAAGGTCAGCGGCGTCAACGGTCTAGGTACCGTGTACACGGTTGCCCTCCAGTCAGACGGAAAGATCATCACGGGCGGGTCCAGCGGTGAGTTGGCGCGTTTTCTAACCAATGGCAGCCTGGACACCGGCTTTGGCAACGGAGGTTCGGTTAACACCAACTTGGGTAGCAACGAAACGATTAACGCCTTAACGGTTCTTCCGAACGACGAGATCATCGTGGCTGCCCAGGCCGGGGAGAACTTCGCACTGGCGCAATATCAGCCCGATGGCAGTGTCGACACATCGTTCGGTAGCGGCGGCGTAGTGACGACCAACTTCGGCGGCTACGATGGCGCGAACGCCCTTGCCGTTGTCAACGGCGCCATCGTCGCTGCCGGGTTTTCCAACGCAGTTTCTCCTTCCAATTACACCTACAACTTCGCGGTAGCACGATACCGGATGGACGGCAGCGCGGACACTAGTTTCGGCAATGATGGCAAAGTCATCAGCGAT
>DASSFG010000187.1:0-14167 GCA_035694685.1 Pirellulales bacterium | reverse complement strand
GCCTTTGTAATTTCGTCAGCGGGCGCGGCAAGCAGCCAGAGCGACCATAATCGAAAGCACTTGTCGTCCTGGCTTTCGATCTTTGTCTCTTGCAGCCAGCGGGCCGCCTTTTCGATCGCGGCTTCCGCTACCGGCTTTTGCGATTCGGCGGCGTACTTTTGCACTCCGTAAATCGCCAGTGTGGTGCAGGCCACGTTCGAGTCTTCCAGCGGCGGCCGGCCCGTTTGCCGCGACCAATGGCCGTCGTCGTGCTGCATTTTGAGCAAGTACGTAACCATCGCCTCGGTCGTTTCGTCAGCCGGCGCGTCGGCGAGCCGCAGTGCCCACAAGCCGTATCCGACGGTCATGGCGCGGCCGCCGATTCCCCGCCCTTGGCGCAGATCATCGAGATCGTCGTGAAACGACGCGTGCGTGAATGCCGTCTGTTCCGGAAACAGCGCCTGCTCGATGGCAATGTCATGGTCGCGAGCGGTAACGGCCGCCAGCAGCGGCAGCGTTTGATGGTGGCAGGAGAAACAGCTTTGGTTCTGCGGATAGCGCGCCGCGGCCTTGGTTACCACATCCAATCCACGAACGATGGCCAAGCGCGCTGCCTGCGCAGAAAAATCCTGCCGCGGGCTGCCAGAATCGTCGGCCGCGACAACAGCCGCAAGCATCTCCGCGAATGCAACGGCGAGCAGGCACAGAGCTTTCCACATACGCGAAGTCGAGAATTCAGGCAAAATGATACTGCAAATTCTCCGCATTATTGCCAGCTTGCTTCCATTGGTGCAATGATTGTTGCCAGCAAAGCGAACTTGCAACATCCAACCGTCTCCTACCAACATGGCACTGCACCGCTTTCCAATCGTCGTGTGGCAAGACGCTCAGGGCTATTTTACCGCGCTCGTCGTGAGTGATGCCTTTACCGACCCGCCGGCGGCGACCGCGCTGGCCGCGGACCGGGCGAGACTGCAACTGAAAGATTATCTCGATTGGCTTTACGCACGCGAGCCGTGGCGTGGCGCAACGGAATTGATCGACGTCGAGTTGAGGCAGTTTGCCGTACCTGTGCGTGCGGAATACCAATTCGAGCGGCGTGTGTTCGCCGGCGGCGAGCCGTTTACGCTGCGCGTGCCGTGCGTGACGGGGCGCGAGCGAAACGGTCCCTACTTTGCCGCGCTTCCGCTCCTCGACCTGCAGTTTTATTATCACGAACCCGCGGCGCTCTCCGGCCTGGTGTCGGAATACGTTCAGCAACAGCTCAAGGGCTCGGCGCCGAGCGAGTTAGCCCGCTTCGTGCCGCCCGTGAAGATGGAGTTGGAGGAGATCGTCGTGCGCGTCAAGGACCGCCCCTCGCGGCACACGGCAAGCCCAGAGTTGCCGACGCTCGATCTTGTGGCCGAGCCGCTCGACGATCGCGCCGCGCGGCGGCGCTTTGCACGGGCCTGGCTGCGAGAGAGCGAGGCGGCCGGCCTCGCCCGTCAATTGAAAACGAGTCGGGCAAACTTGCTCCTTGTCGGGCCGACCGGCGTCGGCAAAACGACGCTGCTCACCGAGGCTATCCGGCAGCTTGATCGCTTGCCCAATGCCTCGCAGCCTGACGCCAATGCCGGCCCCGCCGATCTGGAGCGCTTGCACTTCTGGCTGACGAGCGCCGGCCGGCTGATCGCCGGCATGCAATATCTTGGGCAGTGGGAAGAGCGCTGCCAAAACGTGATTGCCGAGTTGCGGCAGGCGAGCGGTGTCTTGTGCATCGAGAACTTGCTCGACCTGGCGTTGGCCGGCGGCCACGACGCCGGTGACGGCATCGCCATGTTCTTTCTGCCGTACCTCGAGCGAGGCGAACTGCGGTTGGTAGGCGAAGCGACGGCCAGTGAACTGACCGCCCTGCGGCGACATTTGCCCGGCCTGGTAGACCTGTTTCAGATCGTTCCGGTCGCTGCGCTCGGGCGGCCCGCGGCTTTGGAAGTGCTGGAGCGCCAGGCCGTGGCCCGCAGGCAGCAATGGGGAGTAACGACTGCTGATGGCGTGCCGGCCCTGACCTACGATCTTTTCCGCCGCTTTGCGCCTTATGACACCTTTCCCGGCGAAACCGTCCGCTTCTTCGACGATCTTCTCGATCGCGGCAAGCGGCAGGGCGACGTCACGGAAGCGGCGACGATTGACGCCTTCGTGCGTCGCACGGGCTTGCCCGAACGTTTGCTGCGCGATGACCGGCCGATCTTATTTGACGACGTGCTAGCGGACTTTCGCCGCGAGGTCGTCGGCCAGGACGCGGCATGCCAAGCGGCCGCTCGGCTGGTGGTGACCTTCAAAGCCGGTTTGAACGACCCACAGCGTCCGCTGGGCGTGTTGCTGTTTTGCGGGCCGACCGGCGTGGGCAAAACCCAGCTTGCCAAGGCGATGAGCCGCTACTTTTTCGGCCACGGTGAGAAGCATGACCGGCTCGTGCGGCTCGATATGAGCGAATACGGCGGCTTCGACGCGGTGGAACGCTTGTTGGGCAAGCCCGGCGGAGCGCCGAGCGAACTGGTCAAGCGCGTGCGTCGGCAGCCGTTCGTGGTGGTCTTGCTCGACGAGATCGAAAAGGCGGCCGGCGAAGTATTCGACGTGCTGCTCGGCATGTTCGACGAGGGCCGCTTGACCGATGCCTACGGACGCACGACGAACTTCCGCAGCGCGGTGATAATCATGACCTCAAACCTAGGCGCGGAGGCACCGCCGCCCGCCGGTTTCGACTGGACGGCGCAGCCGCATTACGAGGGAGCGGTCGCTTCGTTCTTCCGCCCCGAGTTTTACAACCGCATCGACGCCGTGGTGCGTTTCACACCCCTGGCCCATGAGCATGTGTTGGCCATCACTCGCAAAGAACTGGCCGAGATTGCCATGCGCGAAGGCTTGTCGAAGCGCGGCCTGACGATCGAGCCGGGCGATCGGCTTGTAGAGCACGTTGCCGCGTTGGGCAGCGACGCTCGCTACGGCGCCCGGCCTTTGCAGCGCGTGCTCGAACGCCACGTCGTTTCGCCGCTATCGCGCTGGCTGCTTCTTCACGGCGATGTGTCGCATTGCCGCCTGTGCCTCGACCTCGACGCGGAAAATCAGCTTCAGCTCGCGGTACATCGTCCGTCGTAGGGTGGGAGCGAGCGAGTGGAACGAGCGCCGGCCCACCAGGGTTGCCGAAAATGGTGGGCCGGCGTTCGCGAGCTCGCTTGTCCCAGTCTACGCCAGCAACTCAACCTTAGGACAACTACCGCTCCCGCGGAGATGTTGACAAGTCGATACCCTACCGGTTCGATTACGGAATTAACGCCGTTACCTAGTGATGAGGCGCCCGTGGGTCGAATCGGTCTGGCTGTTCGTGTTTTCTTCCGCGTGTTGTTCGATGCTGCGCTGGCCGAGCGTCTGCGGCCGTTGTTGTCGGGCGAAACGCCTCCCGCGACGGTCGTCGCCCCTCCGGCGGTCGAAGCGAAGCAAAAGAAACCGCCTGCTCGCAACGAGGCGCTCAATCTGCTGGCCATGCTGCAACGCGAGGCGCGGCTGGTCGACTTCCTGCAGGAGCCGATCGCCGATTATAGCGACGAGCAGATTGGCGCTGCGGTGCGCGACGTGCACCGCGATAGCGCCGCCGTGCTCAAACGGGTATTCGCCTTGCGGCCCATTCGCCAAGACGCCGAAGGGAGCACGATCGAACTTGGCGGTGATTACGACGCGGCCCAATATCGTTTGACCGGCCGGGTGGACGACCGGCCGCCGTTTCGCGGCGCGTTGGCCCATCATGGCTGGCGGGCGACGCAGTGCGCCTTGCCCGAGTGGACCGGGAGCGAAAGTGCGGCGTGGGTGATCGCCCCTGCCGTGGTGGAGGTAGCATGACCGCCAAGTACGCCGTGGGCATCGACCTGGGCACGACCAATAGCGCGCTGGCGTATTGCGCCTTGGAAGGCGATGAGCCGCGCGTGGAGTTGCTGCCGGTACCGCAGCTTGTGGCGCCGGCCACGATCGAAGAACGCGGCTTGTTGCCCTCGTTTCTCTTCCTGGGAACCGATGCCGACGCCAAGGCCAAGAGCTTTGACCTGCCCTGGGAAAAGAAACGCGAGTTTGCGGTGGGCGAGTTGGCCCGGCGGCAAGCAGCCGAGGTACCCACGCGCACGGTGGCGGCGGCCAAAAGTTGGCTCACGCACAGCCGCGTCGATCGGCATCAGCCCATCTTGCCGTGGAACGCGCCGGCGGACGTGCCGAAGGTTTCGCCGGTGGCTGCCGCGACGCGCTACCTCGCGCATCTGGCGGCTACCTGGCAAGCGGCTTTTCGCAATGCGCCGCTGGCGGAGCAATACCTCGTGCTCACGGTGCCCGCCTCGTTCGACCCCGCGGCCCGCGAGCTGACGCGCGAGGCGGCGCTGGCGGCGGGCTTGCCCGAGAATATGGTGCTGTTGGAAGAGCCGCAGGCGGCGGTTTACGCCTGGCTGGCCGATCAGGGCGACCGCTGGCGGAAGCAGATGAAAGTGGGCGACCGGTTGCTGGTGTGCGACGTGGGCGGCGGCACGACCGATTTCACCCTGATCGGCGTCACGGAGGAAGCCGGCGACTTGACGCTCACCCGGCTGGCAGTCGGCAATCACATTCTGGTCGGCGGCGACAACATGGACCTGGCCTTGGCGCACTACGTGGCCGGAGCTTTCAGTCAAAAGGGCGTGCAGCTCGATCCGTGGCAGTCGGTCGCCCTTTGGCATTCGTGCCGCACGGCCAAAGAGGCGCTGCTTTCGGCTGAAGGCCCCAAAAAACATCCCATTGCCGTGCTTGGCCGTGGCAGCAAGTTGATCAAGGGAACGGTCTCCGTCGAGGTCGAGCGCGAAACGGCGGGCAACCTGCTCGTCGAAGGGTTTTTGCCGCAATGCGAGTTGAGCGATAAGCCCGCGCCGCGGCGCGCCAGCGGCTTCCGTGAGCTGGGCCTGCCGTTCGAGTCCGATACGGCCATCACTCGGCACCTGGCGGCTTTTTTGCAGTCGCAGGGCGAGGGTGATGAGGCCGCGCGGCCCACGCACGTGCTGTTCAACGGCGGCGTTTTCAAGTCGAGCCTGCTGCGCGAGCGACTGTTCGCAGTCATGTCGAGCTGGTTCGCCGGGCAGCCGCCGCAAGGCATGTCCGGAAATCAGGATCTCGACTATGCGGTGGCCCGTGGCGCGGCCTACTACGGCTTTGCCAAACAGCGCAAGGCGGTCCGCATTCGCGGCGGCACGGCCCGATCGTACTACATTGGCATCGAGACGGCGGGGTTGGCCATCCCCGGCGCGCCACGCCCCTTGCGAGCGTTGTGCGTCGTGCCGTTCGGCATGGAAGAGGGCGCTGAGAGCGACGTGCCCAGCGACGAGATCGGGCTGGTCGTTGGCGAGCCGGCGCAGTTCCGTTTCTTCAGCTCGGCGGTACGCAAAGACGACCAGCCCGGCACACTGCTCAGCTCCTGGAGCGAAGAAGAGCTGGCGGAGACCGATCCGCTTGTCGCCACGTTGCCGGCCGGGGAGGGCGCCGACGAGGGCTATGCGCCGGTGAAGTTCCACTCGAAGATCACCGAGCTGGGCATGTTTGAGCTGTGGTGCCACAGCACGATGTCGGATCATCGCTGGAAGCTCGAATTCAGCGTGCGGGACGAAGCAACGTGATCGCGTCGGGTGAAACCGCCGTATTGGTCCATGGTCTCGGCGGCAGCACGCTGTTGATGTCTCCCTTGGCTTCACGGCTCAAGCGTGTCGGCTACGGCGCCGTCAACTGGTCGTACTCCAGTTATCGTAAGACGATTGAAAGGCATGGCCGGCGTTTGTGCGAGCGGCTCACGGCACTGGACAACGACGCTCAAGTATCGCGCATTCACCTGGTGACGCACAGCATGGGGAGCATCGTGGCCCGTTGCGCCCTGCAAACAAAGCGGCCGGAAAAATTGGGCCGCATAGTGATGCTGGCGCCGCCGAATTGCGGTTCGCCTCTGGCCGCATTCTGGGGTCCGAAGTTGCGGTGGTGTACGCCAATCGTCGACGAGTTGGCCAAGCGGCCGGACAGCTTTGTGAACTGTTTGCCACTGCCCGACGGGGTCGAGATCGGCATCATCGCCGCGAGTCACGACTTTATGGTCGGTCCGGGAAACACCTACTTAGCGTGCCAGCGCGACTGCATCATATTGCCGGCGACGCACACGTTCTTGCTGTTCCGCCGGTGTGCCGCCGACGAAGTCATTCAATTTCTCTCAACCGGCCAGTTTTCGACAGCCGCTTGCCGGAGGAGCGATAGATTACCTCGCACCGGCAGAGGAGGTTAGCCGCGGGCGACAGCCTTTGGAGTGCGGCGATTCATCGCCGCTTTCGGCGGTCGCGGAGCGACCTTTCTCTTGGTTGCCGACCGAAGGACCAAAGAAAGCGGCTCCGCCGCAAAACCAAAGCGGCGATAAATCGCCGCACTCCAAAGCGTTTGCGCCATGCGGGACGGCAGAACGTCACCGCGATTTCGGAACGGTCATTTAACCCGCAGGCGGGTACCCTCTGGGTGCAACCCGAGCGTGCCGCACCCAGAGGGTACCCGACTGCGGTTAAACGATGGTGGGCCGGCGCTCGCGAGCTCGCTCGTCCCAATCTACGGTTCGGTAGACAGCACTTGCCGCAGATACTGCCCCGTGGCATTGTCTGCGAGTGCCGCGATCTGCTCAGGAGTGCCGAAGGCGATGATTTGCCCGCCGGCTGCGCCGCCTTCGGGGCCGAGGTCGACGACCCAATCGGCCGACTTGATTACGTCGAGATGGTGCTCGATCACGATCACCGTGTTGCCCAAATCGACAAGGCGGCTGAGCACCGCCAGCAACTTTCGGACGTCGTCAAAGTGCAATCCGGTCGTCGGTTCGTCGAGTATGTAAAGCGTCTTGCCGGTATCCACGCGGCTTAATTCCGTGGCCAGCTTGATGCGCTGCGCCTCGCCGCCGGAGAGCGTGGTCGATGATTGGCCCAGCGTCAGATAGCCCAAACCGACCTCATCGAGCCCGACGAGCAAACGCCGGATGGCCGGAAAATTTTGGAAGAATTCAATCGCCTCATCGACACGCAACGCCAGCACGTCGGCAATCGACAGGCCCCGATAGCGCACCTCCAGCGTCACTTGATTAAATTGCTTGCCGCCGCACTCGGGGCATTTGACAAACAGGTCGGGTAAGAAGTTCATTTCGATCTTCTGTACTCCCTGCCCTTGGCACACTTCGCACCGCCCGCCTTTCACGTTGAAGCTGAAGCGGCTTGCCTTGTATCCCCGCAGCCGGGCCTCGCGCGTGGTCGTAAACACCCGGCGGATTTCATCAAAGGCGCCGGTGTAGGTGGCCGGATTGCTCCGCGGCGTGCGGCCGATGGGCGATTGGTCGATCTCGATCAGCTTGTCGACCTGGTTCACGCCGCGCAGGCTGGTGTGCGGCGCGGGCCGCGGGCCTTCGCCGTTCAGCCGTCGAGCGACCGCACGGCCCAGCGTATCGTCGACCAGCGTACTCTTGCCCGATCCGCTGACGCCGGTCACGCAAACCAGCGCCGAAAGCGGAAACGAGGCAGTGACGTTCTTCAGGTTGTTGCCGCTGGCCCCCTCGATGGTCAGGGCGCGCTTGTGGTTAATCGCTCGCCGCTCAGGGACGTCGATTTTCATTTCGCCCGACAAGTACTTGCCGGTGATCGACTGGGGCTGACGGACGATCTCGTCAGGCGGGGCCTGTGCCACGACGGCGCCGCCGTGGCGGCCGGCGCCGGGGCCGAGGTCGATGATCTCGTCAGCCTGGCGCATGATCGCCTCGTCGTGCTCGACCACGAGCAAGGTGTTGCCCTGCTGTTGCAAATGGCGCATGGCGTCGATCAGCCGCTGGTTATCGCGCGGGTGCAGGCCGATTGAAGGTTCATCGAGGATGTAGCAGACGCCGACGAGCCCCGAGCCGATGCCGGTCGCCAGGCGAATGCGCTGCGATTCTCCTCCGCTCAAGGTGTCGGCCGAGCGGTCGAGCGTCAAGTAACCAAGGCCCACCTGGTCAATGAACGCCAGCCGCGACGCGATTTCGCGCAGCAGCGGTTGTGCCACGGCCGCCTGCGACGGCGGAAAGTTCAGGCCCGCAAAAAAATTCCGGCCCGCGGCCACGGCCAAAGCCGTAATCTCGTGAATGGCCTTGTCGCCCAACCGGACGTTTCGCGCCTCGGGCCGCAGCCGGGCGCCGTGGCAGTCGGGACAGACCTCATCGGAGCCCGCCTCCCCGTTCAGTTCGGCGCCGACCATCCCCAGGCCCTGGCACGTCGGGCATGCGCCGTAGGGGCTGTTGAAACTGAAGGTGCGCGGCTCGATCTCGTCGTAGCTCAGTCGGCAATTCGGGCAGGCATATTCGGTGCTGTAGCGACGTTCTTCCCAGACCGCGCCGTCGCCGCCCGTGCCGCGCAGCACGCTGGCCACCGCCAGTCCTTCGCCATGTTTCAGCGCCAAGGCCAGCGACTCGGTGAGTCGCGGCCGGACATTCGACCGCACGATGATCCGGTCGATCACGGCGTCGATCGTATGGTTGCGGCGGGGCGCGAGCGCCGGCACGGTATCGAGATCGTAGATGTCGCCATCGACGCGCACACGCACGAAGCCGGCCTTGCGCACCTGCTCGAACACTTCGGCATGCTTGCCTTTGCGACCGCGCACCAGCGGCGCCAGCAGGATCAACTTTGTCCCTTCGTCGAGTGCGGCGAGCTCGTCGGCAATCTGCTCGGGCATTTGCTGACGGATCGCCGCGCCGCAGCGATAGCAGAAAACCTCGCCCGTGCGGGCCATCAGCAGACGGAGGTAATCGTAAATCTCCGTCACGGTGGCGACGGTGCTGCGCGGATTACGGCTGCCGCCGCGCTGGTCGATGGAGATGGTCGGCTGCAAGCCCTCAATCAGATCGACGTCGGGCCGCTCGAGCTGGTGCAAGAACTGCCGGGCGTATGTGGAAAGCGTCTCGATGTATTGCCGTTGCCCTTCGGCAAAGATCGTGTCGAAGGCCAGCGAGCTTTTGCCCGAACCGCTGGGGCCGGTTATGACTACGAACCGGTCGCGGGGGATGTCCAGGTCGATGTTGCGCAGATTATGCACGCGCACGCCCCGCAAGCGGATCGCTCCCTCGGGTGCTTCTGCTTCGCTGTGCTCGTCGGGCCCGGCAGGCTCCGCTCTATCAACAATCGGGTGCATGGTCGAAACCATTCACCCTAGCGGTCGGGCAACGACGCGACAAGACGATTGGGGTGTGGTGGTGCCACGGATGACCGGAAGTATAGTGTGGTAACTGGCCCGCGCAAACCGCCGGTTTCTGGCGCCCTAAGTTCATAGCGATTGTGTTGTTTCTGTTCCGCTCCGTCGCATTGCGGAGAAGCAAGCTGGTGTGCGTCAGCCGCGTAGCGGCGGCAGACTTTAGCCGTGGGCGTAAGCCCACGGAACCGATGCCGAGGAATACAAAGCCGCGTAGCGGCGACAGAAATCCAGACCAACCTCTGTCGCCGCGATGCGGCTTTCACAGATGTCAATCACCTCCACCGTGGGCTCGCGCCGACGGCTAAAGTCTTTCGTCGCTACGCGACTGGCGTATCGTTCGGATCAAAATCAGCATCAATCGTCGGTCTGAGCGGTACGCTGCTTTTGTGCATGCCAGGGGAACGAGCGAAGCGAGTCCCACCGTACAGACAACAGAGCTTTAGCCGGCGGCTCTCAGTACAAGCTTCGTCAGTTCCGGCCGGCAGCGCCAACGAACAGGGTGACGGCCGGAAATGCCGCGAGAAACGTACAGCAGCGTGGGAGGAGCGTCGAAGACGCCCGAAGCATAGCGGCAACCATACACGCTCGGCGAATAGATCGGACCAACGACAGGCAGCACCACTTGCCCGCCATGATTGTGCCCGGAAAGCATCAGGTCGACCCCATGCCGGCGCGCCCAGCCAAGGTTGTCGGGCGTGTGGCTGAGCAGAATGCGGAAGGCATCCGGCTCGCCGGAGTAGTCGGGGTGGCGCCCCATCCAAGGACGTTCGCTGCCGCCGAGCACGATCGGCGGCCGGCCAGCATCGAGAGTGGCCGTCCGTCCCGCAATGTCCTGCCAGCCCAAGTCAGTCATTCGCTTGCGGATTGTATCCGGTTGGAGGTACCAGTCGTGATTGCCCAGAATAAAGTAGCGGCCCAGCGGCGCTGTGAGCTGGCCGAACGTCGGCGGCAGCCAGTCCAAGAGCCGCATGTCATCAAGCAAGTCACCGGTGAAAACGATCAGGTCGGGGCGGGTCTGTTGCGCAAGCTCGGTGAGACGCTCGAAAAACGGCAGGCCGATCGTGCCGATAAAGTGGAAGTCAGTCAGATGCAGAATCGACAAGCCGTCCCATCCGCCGGGCAAGCGAGGCAGCCGGTAGACCTTTTCCGATACCTCGACTTCGAAGATCTGGTTCAGCGGCAGACGCGCAAGCAGGCGATAAGGCCCTTTGGCCAGCGGCCGAAAGCCAAGTTCCTGGGCCACGTCGACCACCTGCGTGTGGTTCGAGAGCTGCGCCGCGGGCAGGCGACGAATGGCGTTACGCACCGCGGAGTAGATCAGTCCCAGGGCGCCTAGACCGCAAATCGCAAGGTAAACCTGCCAACCCAGCGGCAACTGCGACCAGCTTCCGCCGGCCAAGAGCCGTGCGCCGTGCCAACCGACCAGCCAGGCCAGCAGCAGCGGCAACGCCAAGATTAAAAGTTCATGAACGTCTCGCACCACGCGCAGGGCCGGACCGCGAATGCGGTAGGCGTGCAGGCGGTTGACCAGTGTGACCATCAACTCGACCTGGCCGGCCGCCAACAGGAGCAGCAAAAAGGCATTCAGCATCAAAAAATACCAGGCATCAAAGCGGCGTTCTGGCTAGCGTGGCACCTAAGGCGCAGCATAGCGTATCCGGCCAGCCGGGTTGAGGGCGGTTGCGTGCTAGACTGGATTGGGCAGGTCCTGGACAATCGAGGTAAAGGCGATGCGGAGCGTACTTTTTTTAGGGGTTGTTGCGATGGCGACGGCGGCGCCGGGGGTGGCGGCGGCCCAGTTGCCGCCGGGCTACTGGAGTTTTTACGACTCCGACAGCAAGAGCCACCACCGGCAGCACGCCCAGGGCCAATTGCAGCACCATGCTTCTTCGCCGCGAGGAGCACAAGAACCGTGGGCGGACCGCGGGCCAGTGGCCGATCCGATGGGCTACCAAGGCCGCGGCATGACCGGCCGCGGCCTCAGCGCCTACCAGAGCAACGGATACAGCGGCCCCAACCAGAGCCTTTACTACGGCTACTGGGACGGCGGGTTCCAGGGCGGCAGTGCCTACGGCTACTCGATGTACCCACACTTCGATCGACCTGGGTTTACATACTGGCAATACTAAATAGCCGTGCGCGATGACGGGGCGCCGGTTTCAAGGAGGATGGGCTTTCTAGCCCGTCACCGTCGATGGTGACGGCCTAGGAAGGCCATCCTCCCAGCGGAGACTGTCCAGTAATCGCGCACGGCTATTTAGCAGTCGGTCACCGCTTGGGCTTCTGCGAGCCCGACGGCTGTACCGAACCGCACCGTGCCTACCGAGCTTTGGGCGAGTCCCAAGGATTCACGGCAATGCGATGAAGATCTTGGCCGGTTGGCGTGAGGCCAAGAATGCCGTATCTTAACAGCCATGCAAGACGCCGGGCCATTTTTTGTCGGCTGGGGCACGTTGGCCCTGATCAATGCTGGGCTCGCGCAAGGTAAGAACCGTAGCGGCCTGAATTGGTTTCTGCTGTCGCTGCTGTTTGGGCCGTTCGCCACCTTCTTTCTGGTGGCCTTTTTCTCAAAACGCCCGCCGGAAGTGTTTTAGAAGATTATCATGCCCCAAGTCTTAATGCCTATCGGCGATGCCAGCGAGGTGATGGATACGCTTTATCCGCTCTTCCGCTTGCCGGAAGATGGATTTGAGGTGGTCGTCTGCGGCCCCGAAGCCCGTCTCTATCACCTGGTGACCCATGAAATCCCGCCAGGCCCCGATCGCTGGGACATTACCCGAGAAGGGCCCGGCTACCATTTGCGGGCAACGGCGGCCTTCCACGACATTCGGCCTGAGGCGTTTGCCGGCCTGTTCGTTTCCGGCGGACGTGCTCCGGAATACTTGCGATACGATAAAGATTTGCTCGACATCACGCGGCACTTTTTTGACGCCAAGAAGCCGGTCGCCTCAGTCTGCCACGGCATCGAGATCCTGACGGCCGCGGGCGTGATTCGTGGCCGGAAAGTGACCACGGTCGCCAAATGCGCTCTCGACGCCGAACAGGGCGGCGCAGCCTATCTCGACCAGCCGTGCGTGGTTGACGGCAATCTCGTTACGGCGCGCACCTGGCACGACAACACGCCGTTTCTCAAGGCGTTTATCGAGTTGTTGCTCGCCGCGAAGGCCTGACGGGCAGTCTAAACCGGGCCATTCTAAAGCGGGCCATTCTAAACCGGCACGAGTACGAGCATCGCCGAGCTCATCAGCCAAATGCTGCGCGGAAGCCGGTTCCAGAGGGAAACTCGTCCTGCAGAAGGATCGCCTGAGGCAGAGGCTGCCAGGGCGGGGGTCGGACGTATCGCGTTATCCGGCGATTGCGAGGTGACGGCAGAAGGGGCCGTCGTGAAGGGAGATTCGTCGGAGCGACGCGGTAAAGGGTCTTCGCTTTGCGAACTGCCACCGAGGTCGTCAGCGACCATCGATTCGTGCCTTTCCTTAAAATGGGAAGAAATGGTTAAACCGGCAAACCCTACGGTGCATGTTCTGCGCCGCGATGACTGCTGGCGATATCATTTTAGCGAATCTGGGTCAAGATGCAAATTTTTTCTAGTTAGAATTTGCCTTTAGGATCCACGTCGGCCAGCGGCCCCCGGCCGCTTGAGCCAATCCATAACAATAGCGGTGCATTACGCAGCGCCAAGATGGTAGACGACCCATAGGTGCCGTGTTACTTTATTGCTGGTTCCTCGTTCTCTTTTTTCCCGGGAGACTTATAAGATGAAAGCTATTTTTTGTGGGTTCGCGTGTCTGACCCTATTGGTTATGGCAACGGGCGCATCAAGCGCCGCGGAGTTGAAGGTAGGCGACGAAGCGCCGGCGTTTTCGCTCAAGGGGAGCGACGGTAAGACGTATTCGCTCAAGGATTTCAAAGGCAAGAAGGCCGTCGTCATCGCCTGGTTTCCCAAAGCATTTACCGGCGGCTGCACCAAAGAGTGCAAGTCGATGCGCGACGACGGCAACGGCTTGCGCAAATACCAGGTGGCCTATTTCACGGCCAGTGTCGACGAGCCGCAGAAGAACAAAGAGTTTGCTGAATCGCTCAGTCTTGACTATCCCATTCTCAGCGACCCCGACAAGTCGGTCGCGCAGGAATACGGCGTGCTCAACCCCGACCGCGGCGTAACCAACCGCTGGACCTTTTACATCGGCAAGGACGGCAAGATTCTCTTCATCGACAAGAGCGTCAACACCACCGAGCACGGCAAAGACATTGCCCACAAGCTCGACGAGCTGGGCGTCGAGAAGAAGTAGAGAAAATCCGGGCTTAATCTGTGCTGGCTCGACCGTGTCGCTTGAGAATACCGCGTTTGCGCATGCGCAATAGTTCGGAAAGGAGCCGCTCGCCGGAGATGGACCGATGGGAGCGGCTCTTGAACTGCCGCACGAGTTGGTCGGCGTACCTGGGCTCAAGCACGAGCTTGTCGAGCGGCATCTTCATCCTGCCATAGATGTCGATCAGCAAGCAGCGATCCTTGTCCGAAAGCGGTTCGCCGATCGCCTGGATGGCCTTGACCACCTCATCAATGCTCGCGGGCGAATAAACGGCGGCCCTCGACAAAGCCGCTGGTGGCTTTCCCGAGGCATCGGTCATGAGAGCGAAAACCGGCTTGTTCCAGCTCTGCGCAGCGCCTAGTTCAAATCCGGTTGAGGCGGTGAGCCCAGTCGGCGAGACGACGGCGATAAACGCCCGGCATTCCGCAAGGGCGTCCCAGAGCGCATCGCTTGCCTCCGCACTCGCCGAGAAATCCATCGAGGAGGCTGGCTCAAGGCCCACCGCTCGCACGGAACTGACTACCTCTTCGGCAAGCGATGCGTCGCGCAAGGCATGCGAAACATAGACGTCACAAACTTTACTAGCGGTTGCCATGGTAGCTCTT
>DASSFG010000186.1:0-8954 GCA_035694685.1 Pirellulales bacterium | reverse complement strand
TTGCTCCTGGGCGATCTCCCGGAAGACGAGAAGAACCTCAACACCGCCGACGGTCGGCCCTCCACGCGCGCCGCGGCGCGCAACCGCTTGGCGCGCATGATCTGCGCCGATCGCGAAACGTTCAGCGACAGCGACGCGGCTGCCGCTGCCGGCGCCGTCGCCCGCGCCCAGTTAGCGAAGCTCGGCATTGCCGCGCGGGGCATACTACGCCGGTTCTCAGAACCGCCGGCCACGATCGTCATTTCAGGACAAGGTGAATTCCTCGCCGACCGCTTGTGCGAGCGGTTGCAGCTTTCGGCGACCATCGTATCGCTGTGCAAGCAACTGGGCTCGGTCGTCTCGCAAGCCGCCGCGGCACACGCCCTGGCCGTACTGGCACAAGAAGAGTAACGCGTTGCCACAGCAATCCGCAAAACGCGAAACGCGACACGGGGCACTACGGGTCGTCAAGCTCGGCGGGAGCTTGCTCGACTGCGCTGACCTTACCAATCGATTGCGGGAATGGTTGGCCAGCGAGCTCCTGTTTTCAAATGTGCTTGTCGTAGGCGGCGGGCGCCGCGCCGACCTCGTTCGTGCCAGGACTCACAGATTTACCGACCGCGAAGCACACTGGCTGGCGATTGAGGCAATGGAAGAGAATGCCCGCGCGGTGGCAGGCTTAGTCCCGGAAGCCGTCTGGCTCGATCGCCTAGATCGCTTGCCAACGACGGGCGGCCAGGTGTACGTCCTCAGCCCGCTAAGCTTCATGAAAAACGACGATCCTTGCCATCCCGAGGGGCCATTGCCCGAATGCTGGAGTGTCACGAGCGACTCGATCGCCGCGCGAGCGGCCGAGTTATGCCAGGCGGATGAGTTGGTGCTGCTCAAATCCGCGTTGCCGCCGCCCGGCGAAAGTCCGGCGGAACTGGCGACGATCGGGTATGTGGACGCTTATTTTCCGCGAGCCAGCCGAAAGTTGCCGCGAGTTTGTTATGTGGATCTGCGCAATTGGCAGTGTTGCGGGCAGGGTCAGTCGTCCAAAATCAAATGATGCCGGTCTTTGCGCCAGAGCCAGATGCCGCCGCGCATGCCGTCGTCGTTGGAGACGATTTCGACGTCGTGCGGCAGGTCGAAGTCGATGCGCTTGGCGTTGCCGCCGCCAATGAAAAGCGTATCGAAGTTGGTTAGCGCTCGAATGGTGTCGATCGCTTTCTTCACCCGCTTGTTCCACTTTTGCTGGCCGACCTTCTCCAGCGCGGCGATGCCGAGTTGCTGTTCGTAAGTGTCGCCCTTGCGAAAAGGATGGTGGGCCAGCTCGATGTGCGGCGCAATGAAGCCGTCGTCGAACAAAGCGGTGCCAAAACCCGTACCCAGCGTGATGACCATCTCCACGCCTTGCCCGCGAATGGCGCCCAAGCCTTGCAGGTCGGCGTCGTTCTTCACCTTGACGGGCTTGCCGAGGTGCCGGGCAAGAGCTTCGGCCAGGTCAAATCCCTGCCAGTCTTCCTGCCCCAGGTTCGGGGCGGTGACGATTTTGCCTTTCCGCACCACGCCGGGAAACCCGACCGACACGCGCTCGTACGCCGGCAGCGGCGCGACAAGTTTAACGAGGGCTTCCAGCAAAACGCCCGGCGGCGACGGATGCGGCGTGGCGACGCGCATGCGCGGCGTGACCATATTGCCGTCGGTGTCGAGCACTGAGGCTTTGAGCCCCGTGCCGCCGATATCGATGGCCAAAGTGAGCGGCCCGGGAAAGGGCGGCGTGACGTTCGCAGCAGTCGTTTGGTTGTCGGTCGGGGCGCTCATCGCTATCTACGATAGTCTGCAACAAGCGGAGCGACAACCAGCACAAGAAATAGACCACGACCCGGAGGCGCCCAAATTTGACAGGCCGCTGCGCTGCCATGATGATGAGAGCTGCGTTTCTCGTCTCAGGACAATGTTTCATGTCTAAGCCGCGTTTTTCACTCCGCTGGCTGATGGGGGCGATGTCGTTCCTCGCGGTCTCTTTCGGCTTGCTGGTTTATGCCCGGCCGATTACCGGTTGCTGCGCGTTCGGGGTAACCATTTTCGTCTTGTTCACTTCCATCCCGCTCAGCGTTTACCGAAGCGGTGAGCGACGGGCCTTCTGGTTCGGTTTTGCGTTGTTCGGCCTCGGGTACCTGGTGCTGGTCTGCGGCCCTTGGCAAGCGCCGGACGTACACATTCAGGTCGGCGTGCGCGAACGGTTGCCCACCACCAAACTGCTGGAGCTGGCCCACACATGGCTGCCGACGAAGCCCGCTCCGCCAGGAGGCGGCGGCATGGGAGGCGGCGGCATGGGAGGCGGCGGCATGTTCGGGCAAATGGGCATGGGCGGCATGGGCCGGCTCGCCCGGACGCGCGTTCCTACGGCCGAATGGGAAGATTTTGTCGTGATCGGCCAGTCGCTGTGGGCCATCCTGTTCGCCGTCGCCGGCGGAATCATCGCGCAACGATGCCAGCGGAGTGCGGCATGATGCCGGGTAGTTAGGCTAGAATAAATCAGGCGATCCAGCGAGATCGAACCTGGATGGAGCATCCAATGCCGCTACGCGATCATTTTCACACGAAATCGACGGTTCTCAAGTGGGAAGCTCTGCACGGCTTTTGGCCCGCGGCAATCGTGGCGAGGCTCAATTCCATTTTGCCCAAAGAATACATCGCCCAACCGCGCGTTCGGCTTGGCACCACGATGGAAATCGACGTTGGGGCACTCGAACGCGAATCTGGCAACCTTTCTCCCGGGAATGGTTACGGGGAAGGAGGTGTTGCCGTCACAGCGTGGACGCCCGCGGCGCCGGCGGTCCTGCTCGATGCGGAACTTCCGGAGCCGGATGAATACGAGGTCAACGTCTACTCGGAGGACGAGTTCCGGCTCGTGGCCGCGATCGAACTGCTCAGCCCATCAAACAAGGACCGGCCAGAGAACCGGCGAACTCTCGTCAACAAGTGCGAATCGCTCTTGAAACGAAACGTTTGCGTCACGATCGTCGACCCAGTCACCAGCCGTGCAGCCAATATCTACGGCGAATTGTTGGACGAGCTCGGCGCGCCTAGGACCGCCGTATCGCAGAGCGTGATCTATGCGGCAACCTGCCGCGGTCGTCGCAACGGCCTGCGCTGGCGGCTCGAATCGTGGGAACACAGCCTCGCCATCGGGAGCGCGCTGCCAAGTCTGCCCGTCTGGCTTTCGCCCGACCTCATGGTCCCCTTGGAATTGGAGGCGACCTACGAGGAGACTTGCCGGTCGTTGCGGATTCCCTGAAATCACCCCGGCAGGGGCAGTTAGTGTAATCGGCGTCCTGCTCGTCGCCGCCCTGCAAGCGCGACACGAACGATCAGTATGAGCAAATCCGATATCATGCGTGTGAACCGACGAGATTTTCTGCGACAGAGCCAAGTTCTCCATCGATTTCCGACGAGTTTACGCGACCTTGCTCGACGACTGGCTGGCCTGCCCAAGCGCCGTCGTGTTGGGCGAAAAAATCGAGCCTCTGCCGCTATTCTGACAACACGAAAATGCCTGGCTGTGCGTTGCTTGCACGCATCGTCACCGCATCTGCACTGGTTTTGCAGCAAGCTCGTCGGCGAGCGAAACGATCACGAACGTCTGGATTTCGTTGATCGTGTTGGTGACACGGCCACGCCCGAGGCCCGCAAAAACCCCATACACCTGCGATTCGACGCGTTGCTCTTTGGCGCCGTCGAGAACCACGGCCGTGCTGGGCTCCAACTCAAAGGTCGACTGAATGTCATGAACGCGCTGCTCAGGCGGCTGGCCCGACCTGACAATCGGCCGCGTCTGCGTATAATCGAATTCGATCGTGAGCCGGCCAGCCGCGTTCGTAGCGGCCGTGACCGTGATCTCGTCGCCGTGCAACTTCGTCGTTGCGCCTGGGCTCGATGTCAGCTCGTCGCCGGCGTGCATGCGGGCTGAAGCACCTTCTGCAACCGTGAGGGTTTCGTCAGCCCGCAGGCGTGCGATGTGTTTTTGAAGCAACAGCTTGAGTTGCCGTTCAGCGGAATCGACGTCCTGCTCTGACTTATCGAGTAACGCCGCACCCGGTAACGCCGCACCGGCGTTGGCGATTTTTGTCAGAGAGACTTCGATCAGGCGAATGCGGAGCCGGATGTTGGACGACGTCTCGCCTGCCAATTGCCGCAGTCGATCGATTTCGGCGTGCAGCTTTGCGGCTTCGGTCAGCTTCGCCTTTAACAATTCGCGGGCCTGCGACCGCTCACTGGATTCGCCAACTCCAGTGCCAGCCGGCTCGGCCGAAAGCGATACGGAAGTCGAAAGCAAGACGACGCAGAGCAGCGTTCGGACGAGCACGGCAAATTCTCCGGTAAAGCGGGATAAGCGCTAACTAGCGGCTGTCGTAATGCAGGTCAATAGTGATTTAATGATTTATTGATTTGTCGTTCGACTGGCGACAGAATAGCCCCGCAGAATCTCCACGGCTTAATTGCCGGCCGCGCGCGCCATGCGGAGGTGGTCGCGATGTGCGCGGGCGCTGACGCTGTCCGGATCGAGTTCGAGGGCTTTGTCGAAATCCCGCATGGCCTCGGCCACCTGTCCCAGTTCCTGCTTGCAGGCCCCGCGGATGTCGTAGGCGACTGCGCGGGCGGGGTTTGCCCGCAGGGCCACGTTCAGGTCGGCCAGAGCGCCTTGGTACTGGTGGAGATGAAAGCGTGCCACGCCACGCACGTAATAGGCATCGGGTGTGCGCGGCGCGAGCCGCAGAGCGGTGTTCACGTCGGCCAGCGAACCGCGATAGTCGCTTAGCTTGAGCCGCGCGGCGCCCCGGTCCAAATAAGCACCGGTCAGACGCGGATTGAGCCGAATCGCGGCGGTGTAGTCGCCTACCGCTTCCGCAAACCGGCCTCGTGCGGCTTGTGCGGCCGCGCGGTAATAATAGGCGGCGTCGAAATGCGGTTGGATGCGCAACGCCGCCACGCAGTCGGCCTCTGCGCCGTGGTAATCGCCATGAGCGCAACGTGCGGCGGCGCGGCTCACGTAGCTAAAGGCGCTGGGCCGCTCATGGATTTGAGCGGTGAACCAGGCGACGGCGTCGTCGATGGCCACCACTTCGTCGTGCCGCAACCAACCGTCGCCGACCGACAGCCAATTGCCCTTCGTTCGACCGACGGTGCGGACACAGATAATCGTTTTCGAGCTGGGGCGATCGCCGATGCGCGGCCGAGAGCGCGCCGACTTAGCCATCACCTGACGGCCAACCCAAGTGTGCTGGTCGCTGCCGCGAGCGCTGTTGACCGTTCCCATGAGCATGACGAGCGACAACAGGCCGATCCATAACGATTGACGCATGACGTTAATCTCCCCGCGTGTTCTCCAAGTCGCCGTGGCTCATGCCGACGCTACGTTTAGTCGCGCTGGCGTCCCGCGCTTCATCGGCACGACCGATCTCGAAGGCACAATTTCCCAGCAGGAAACGGCGGGCTCACACGCAGGAGCGAAAAGTTGTGTAGAACGCCCAGCCTTCCAGTGCATGGCGCCAGGCAGCTTTATCGACAAGCGACTGGCCATCGGTTAGCCTGTAAATTCCGGCGGGGATGCCGTTGGCCCGTCCGCAAGAGGCATGCTTTAGATCTGCCCTGTTAACGCCAAATATGTCGAAAACTCGTGCCGTCGGGATCGATCTGGGAACCACCTACTCTGCCGCGTCGTGGCTGCAAGAGTCGGGCAAGACCACGATGATTCCCAACAGCGAGGGCGACATTCTCACGCCTAGCGTCGTGCTCTTTGACGACAAGGAAGTCCTCGTCGGCAAAGAGGCCAAGAAGACCGGCTCGCTCAAGCCGACGCGCTACGCCGAGTGCGTCAAACGCGACATGGGCAACGCGGTTTATTCGCGGCCCATCTGCGGCGAATACATGCCGCCCGAAGTCATTCAGGCCTGGGTGCTGAAAAAACTAAAGGCCGACATCGTGCGGACGCTCGGTCCTGACTTCCGCGCCGTGATCACCGTGCCCGCCTTTTTCGACGAGCCGCGGCGCAAAGCGACGGCCGACGCCGGCAGCATGGCCGCCCTGCCGGTGCTTGACGTGGTGAACGAGCCGACCGCGGCGGCCCTGGCCTTTGGCGAGGAGCTGGGTTACCTCACCAAGACCGGCGACGTGCGCGAGCCGCTCAAGGTGCTCGTCTATGATCTGGGCGGCGGCACGTTCGACGTCACGCTGCTCGATATGCGATCGGGCGACCTGCGCACCCTGGCCACCGACGGCGACGTGCGGCTGGGCGGTCGCGATTGGGACATGCGGTTGGCCGATCACGTGGCCGACGCCTTCGTTCGCGAGCATCGCGAAGACCCGCGCACCAATCCGGCCAGCTTGCAGCGCTTGCTGAATGAAGTGGAAGAGGCGAAGCGTACGCTCAGCGCCCGGCAAAACGCCACCATCCGCATCGATCATGCCGGCAGCTCGACCACCGTCAAGGTCACGCGCGAGTTGTTCGAGCAGCTCACTGCCGATTTGCTGGAACGCACCTCCTACACGACGCGCCAGGTGCTCGGCGTGGCCGGGCTTTCCTGGGCAGACGTTAACCGCATTCTGCTAGTAGGCGGCGCCACGCGGATGCCGATGGTCGGCCGCATGCTCGAGCAGCTTTCGGGCAAGAAGCCCGACCAGAACGTCCATCCCGACGAAGCGGTGGCCCGCGGCGCGGCCATCTACGCCGGTTACCTGTTGGCCACCCAGCCCGACAGTTTGAAGCCGCCCGCCTTCACCGTGACCAACATCAACTCGCATAGCCTGGGCATCGAGGGCGTCGAACCGGCAACCTCGCGCAAGCGGAACGTGATCGTCATTCCGCGCAATACGCCGCTGCCGGCCAAAGTGAAAGAGCGTTTCGTTACCAAAACCGAAAACCAGCGTTCCATCGTGGTGCAGGTGCTGGAAGGCGAAAGCTCGACGCCCAGCGAGTGTACGGCCATCGGTCGCACATCGCTGCGCGACCTGCCGCCAGGTTTGCCCGCGGGCTGGCCGGTGGAGATCATCTACGAGTACGAGACCAACGGGCGGCTGAAGGTATCGGCGGCGGTGCCGGGCGCCAATCGCGAGGTAAAGTTGGAGCTTGAACGGGAAGGGGCGCTCTCCGACGAGCGCATGGCGCGGTGGAAGCAAGTCATCAGCACCGACGGGGGCATGGACATCTTTGCCGACATCATCGCCGATGAGCTGAAGCTGCCCAAGACGGCAGGCTTTGTCCCTACGGCCGACGTCGATCACGTCGTGAGCGGCGCTGCGCCGACAGTCAAGCCGGCCGCCGCGGCCGTCGCGCCACAGCCCATTCCGGCCTCCGCGACGCCGATTCCGGCGAACGCCTGGGGCGGAACTGGCGGGCCGTCTCCCGTGCCCGACTACGGGCCAGGCAGCCCGCACAACGCCGGTCCGTCGCCGGTGGCGTCAAACACGACCTCGTTTGCCACGAATGTCCCGGAAACGACGCTTCCGGTCGGCACTTTTCCGTCGCCGCGGGCTGCGGCAAATACAGCGGGCGATTCACGCCCGGTTCCGTTACACGCGACGGCGGCCATGCCCGTGAATGCGCCTGCCGCGTATGCTCCGGCAGCGACGCCCCTGGCGCCTGGCACGGCCGCGACCGGCGCCGCGCCGTGGTCGATGCCCATGGCGCCGCGGCCGACGGTCGCTCCTTCTGCGGCGTCGCCACTGTTGCAACCCGGCCCAGCCTCGGCGCCCTCCTCGGCCAAGAGAACACCGGTGCGCAAAAGCAACTCGGGAGGGATCGTCACCGTCGTTGGATTCGGCCTGTCGGCCGTCGTGGGCCTGGTTCTCGGCTACTATATACTGTGTTACATCAACCCGCAGGGAAACTTCCTCGGCTTGCCGCCGAACTGGTTTCCGTGGAAAGTCGAGGCGCCCACCGCCGACCAGGTACGTAACGGGTAACGGTTTTGGTTCAGCGGCGCGATCGTTTCCGCTTGCGCATTGCTTAATTCCGGACCTAATACTGGTGGTCCGGCGAAGTGCAAGCTCGACTGTCCCACACTGCAACGAAATCGAATAACAATCGAATGAAGACACCCTTGGGACCGGCGGTAGGCATCGATCTGGGAACGACGTTCTCGGCTGTGGCGCGGCTCGACGACACTGGTCGCCCGGTGACGGTACCGAACGCCGAGGGCGATCTGACCACGCCCAGCGTGGTGCTCTTCGACGGCGACGACGTGGTTGTGGGCAAGGAGGCGGTCAAGGCAATCGCCACGGAGGCCGAGCGCGTGGCCGATTGCGCCAAGCGCGACATGGGCTTACGACAATATCGCCGAGCTGTCGATAACAAGAGCTTTCCGCCCGAGGTGTTGCAAGCATACGTCCTCAAAAAGCTGCGCGACGATACCGCCCGGCAGGTCGGACAGTTCGATAAAGCGGTGATTACCGTGCCCGCTTACTTCGACGAGGTGCGCCGCAAAGGGACGCAAGATTCAGGCTTTATGGCCGGGCTGGAGGTGCTCGACATTATCAACGAGCCGACGGCCGCCGCGGTGGCGTTCGGCTTCCAGCAGGGTTTCTTGAACGCCAAGGGCGAGGCCCACGCGCCGCAGAAGGTGCTGGTCTATGACCTGGGCGGCGGCACCTTCGACGTGACGCTGATGGAGATCAAAGGCACGGAGTTCACCGCCCTGGCCACCGATGGCGACGTGCAACTCGGCGGCCGCGATTGGGACCAGCGCCTGCTCGACTTTACGGCCGAAGAGTTCTTGAAGGCGCACCGGCACGACCCTCGGTTTGATCCGCGCACCGATCCCAGCACCGCCGGCGCCTTGTGGCGCGAGTGCGAAGATGCCAAACGCGCCTTGTCTGCCCGCAAAAAGGCTTCGGTCACGTGCCACTTTCGAGGTGAGTCGCTGAAAGTGGAAGTGACCCGCGAGCAGTTTCAGGAAATGACTCGCGACCTGCTCGATCGCACGCAATTT
>DASSFG010000185.1:0-2668 GCA_035694685.1 Pirellulales bacterium | reverse complement strand
AGAAGCGCTTCTGCCTTCTGCATTTTGCCTTCTGCCTTGACGGCCGGCCTCCTGCTGGGTCTGGCGTTCAACTGCAAACCACCGCTGGCGCTGTTCATGCCCGCCGTCCTCGCCGCGCTATGGCGCCCCGAGTTGCCTGCCAAAGATCGCTGGCTTCTGGGCCGTGTGATGTTCTTCTGCGCGGCGTTGGGTGTGATCGTTTACGAGCTCTATGATCTCTGGAAGTTTCCACCGAGCACCTGGGCGGGTGTCGCGAAAGCAAGAGAGGAATACGTCGCCCTTTGGCCGGGTAATCCCTTGGCCGGCTTTTTGAGTTTGTTGTTCAGCCCTGGGATGGGGGCCATCTGGTATTGGCCGGGCCTGCTCTTGGCGGTTTATGGTTTGGTTCTTTACGGCCGGCGAGCGGGTGCTGGCAGCGAACGGCGTTTCGCATGGATGATCGGGCTGTCGTCCCTGGCGTTCCTGGCCTTCATCTCCACCATCCGCTTTTTCTCGGGCGAGCCGGCCTGGGGGCCTCGCTACCTCACGCCCGTGTTCGGCGTGCTGTGGCTCTTTGTGCCCGTGGCGGCAAGGTATGTCCGTCGCTGGAAGACGATTACGCTGCTTGCTGCGTCGCTGGCCGTTCAACTTTTGGGACTGACCCTGGAGCCGATGCGATTTTTTACCGGCGACAACGTCGTGGCGGCCGAGGCATTTCTGAAGAACCCGTGGACCTATTTTCGCTTCGACCGCTCGCAACTTCTAGCGCGACCGCAGCAAGTGTGGGACGTTCTTACTTACGACGGCCCGCCGCCCGCATCGTTTACGCCAGCGAAAGCGCCGACTCTTCCGTTGATCATTTACGTGAAGACCGACAAGCGATTCGAAGCCAGCGATTACCAGGTGCTTAGCGCATTGCGTCCCTGGTGGCTCACCTTTCGGGCCCTGCCCCCTGCCGAGCGGCCCGTCGACTTGAACGGCGCGGTCTCCTTTCTTTTGCGCGTGGTCAGCGTCGGACTAGCGCTAATGCTGTTTGCCTGGCTACCGGCGGGTGCTGCACTCATTGGCAGTATGACCAGGAAGCTCCGCGTCACCCACTCGCCAGGTGAGCTGGCGTAGGGCGGGACATCCACCAGGTCGTTCAATCTGGACGAACCGGTTATAATTCAGCCGGTATCCCAAACTCTTCCCAGCCAGAACCTCCGATGTCAGGCCGATTACGACATTGGCCGCTGGCGGCCGCGCATGTCGTGCTGCCGTTGGCGGCCTTCGCCTTGGCTCGCTTACACCCCGACTGGCCGACGCGCAACGTGTTTCGCGTCGTACTGTTCGGCGAGGCGGCCATGCTTTGCGTTTGGGCCAGCCTGAGCGTGCAGCCGGCGGTGCGACGGGCAGCCATCTGTGTCGCCGGACTTACCGCGCTGTGGATTTTGTTGCGCTCGGTCGACTGGCGAGAGCCGTCGCAGAAGCTGACGGAGTGCCTTTTCTTCCCGAGCGCCCTCACGGTGGCCTTGACGCTGGCCATCAAATCGTCGCCGGCCCTGAACGACGACGACTACGCCGGCCGCTGGCAGTTCAGCGTGAGACAGTTGTTTATCATTACGTCGACGGTTGCCGTGTTGATCGTGCTGGTCCAAAACTTCTGGCGAAGCAGCCTGATCGTCAATCCGAGGCTGGTCGCTTCGGAGGGTTCGCAGATTTGCATGGTGCTGACGAGTTGGGCGGCGCTGCCCTGGCGATGGCGGAAATGGCGGATCGCGGCGGCGGCCGTGCTGGTGTGCGCGGTGGGAATCGTCGTACAAAGCTTCTTGAGCGAGAGCTGGTTTTGGGACGCGCTTAAAAACGTCCGCCGGGCGTCGGCCGCTCAACTATGGGAAGACCTGATATCGGTTCCGTTCGTCACGCTCATTGAGTCGCTGTTCGTGGCCGTCACGGTGACCGTCTTTTTTGGTCGCCGTCCGAAACGCATGATGGTCCCGTCAGCCAGGTAGATCAGGCCCGCTGAGAATTTGGGAATGAGTTGGACGAAATCAAGCATGCACGTTTTTAAACATGGTCTGGCTTTCTTGTTGTGCCTGGTTGCGGCCGGCGACGCGCAGCCAAGCGAGAAGCCCGCCTTGGCAGCGCGACCCCCTCGCTCCAAACTGCGCGTCGCGTCGGAGGCTTGGCCCGAGGTATTCCGCTATGCCGATACCTGCAACGTTTACGTGCTTCGCGACGGCAACTCGGCACTCCTTGTCAATCTCGGCGACGGCGACGTTTTGGACCATCTCGCCGAAATCGGTGTGAGCGACGTCGATTGGATCGTTTTCACCGACCATCACCGCGAGCAGTGTCAGGGCGTCCGCCGCATCGATCGAGCACGAACGAAGCTCGCGGCGCCCAAGGACGAGCAGGCACTATTTGAAACTCCCCGCGACTTCCGCAAGTGGCGTCCCAGCCTCAACGACACGTACACAGTCCATGGCGCGAGCTACGTCCGGCCGCCTGCCGAAACGATCAAGCTCGATCGGCTCCTCGTCGACGGAGAAGTTTTCGAATGGCACGGTCGCCGGATCACCTGCCTCGCGACGCCCGGCCATTCGCCGGGCGGCATGTCGTACCTGCTCAAGGATGGCGACCGGACCTGCGCCTTCACCGGCGGCATCATGCACGACGGCGCTCGTCTGACCAATTGGTTCGATACCGA
>DASSFG010000184.1:0-7535 GCA_035694685.1 Pirellulales bacterium | reverse complement strand
TGATAGCGTGCCGGCGCAGTTCTCCGGCCGCACGTTTTACCGCCACAATGCCAACGTCACCCTGATGCGGACCACTCCGGGAGAAAACGCGGCCATCGGTACCGACATCGGCGGCAAGCTGGCCGCCGCGGCGGGACCTGTTGTCGTGTTCCTTCCCCAGCGAGGCGTCTCGGCGCTGGACCGCGACGGCCAGCCATTCAACGATCCGCAAGCGCGACAGGCGCTATTTGACGCCATCCGTCGCTCGGCAGAGAGCGTCGAGATCGTCGACGTCGACCGCCACATCAACGACCCCGAGTTCGCCGCAGCCGCCGCGAAAAAGCTGCTGGAGATGCTGGCCTCGCTGGGACTGGAGAACGCAAGGGTCTCCTACAACTGATTGATATGCCGTTGTCATCCGGATTCCTATTTGTCACCTGCCAGGTCGGGGCGGAACGGGCGGTCAAAGGTGAGCTGGCGCGCGAGTGGCCCGCCATGCGTTTCGCCTATTCGCGGCCGGGCTTTCTGACGTTCAAACTGCCGGCCGATCTAGAGCTGGGGCCCGACTTTAACCTGCGCAGCGTGTTTGCTCGCAGCTATGGATTTGTCTTGGGCAAAACGCAAGCCGTCACTCTAGAAGAGCGCGTCGCCGAGATGGCGGGCCTTGCCGAAGACCGGAAGTTCGACAAGCTGCACGTCTTCCAGCGCGACCGGGCCGCGCCAGGCGAGCATGGCTTCGAACCCGGCCTGACCGCCGCGGCCGAGGAGGTCGAAGCGGCCATTCGTCGCCTCTGGCCGGCGGAGGCGCCGGCTTTGCCGGGCAGCCGGCCGCTCGCGCGGGCGGGCCAGTCGGTGCTCGACTGTGTGTTGGTCGAGCCTAATGAGTGGTGGATTGGCCATCATGTGGCCACCGGCTTCTCGTCGCGGCGGCCCGGCGGGCTGAGCCGCATCAAGTTGCCCGATGACGCTCTCTCGCGCGCCTATCTGAAGATGGAAGAAGCATTGGCCTGGTCGCGGCTGCCCATCAAGCACGGCGACCTTTCGGCCGAGTTGGGCTGTGCGCCGGGCGGTTCTTGCCAAGCGCTGCTAAAGCACGGGCTGAACGTCATCGGCGTCGATCCGGCCGCCATGCCCGAGGTGCTGCTGGAAACTCCCAACTTCGTCCATCTTCGCAAGCGGGCCAGCGACGTTCGTCGCAGCGAGTTTCGCTCGGTAAAATGGCTCTTCGCTGACATAAACGTCGCGCCGCAATACACGCTCGACGCGGTGGAAGCCATCGCCACTTCGCGACGCGTTCAACTGCGCGGGCTGCTCTTGACGTTAAAGCTCCTGGAATGGGAGCTTGCCGACGAAGTGCCGTCCTACCTGAGTCGCATCCGCGCTTGGGGTTTTCCCTACGTGCGCGCGCGCCAGTTACAGCACAACCGCCAAGAGATTTGCGTCGTGGCGTTGCGGCGTAAGCCGAGGCGGAAGTCCGCCGTTGAGCCGCGAAAACAGTAGTAGCAAAGACAAGGAGACAAGGGGACACGGAGACTGATCGACTTAGCACAATTGCTGTCGTCTCCTTGTCTCCTTGTCCCCTTGTCGTCTACCGTGCCGTTACCGCCTTAAATACTGTTGATACGCCGCCACGGCCAGTTCGTCGCAGCGGTCGTTTTCCGGATGGCCGCTGTGGCCGGCGACGGGCGTGTAGGTCACGACGTGCTCCGCAACCAACTGGTCGAGCCGCCGCCACAGATCTTCGTTCTTGACTTCCTTCAACGCTTTGCCTTCGCGCCGCCGCCAGCCGTTGGCCTTCCATTTTGGCATCCATTCGCTCAAGCCTTTGCCCACATAGGCGCTGTCGGTGAGGATTTCGACGGCCGACTTTTTTCTGAGCGCCTCCAGCCCCCGCACCACCGCGGTCAACTCCATGCGGTTATTGGTCGTTTCCGGCTCGCCGCCGCTGGCGACCAGCTCTTTGCCCGACGTGGGATGGCGCAAGATAAAGGCCCAGCCTCCCGGCCCCGGATTGCCGCTGCAAGCGCCGTCGGTAAACAGCATCACAGCGGGCAGGTCGGCGGATGTTGGAGAAGAGGTCATCGGGCTGGGCTGGGGTGGGAAAAGCGAGCGGCGGCAGCGCCGGCCCGCCACGGTCGTCTGGCTGTCGCCTACTGTCACATCATCGCCGGAAGAAAGCACCACGCAACCCCTCTTCTGCACCGGCTGAGCCGGAGTTGACGCCGTCGTGGCAAACCCTTACAAGGCCGACAATACGGCGCCCTTCCGGGCATTGCTCGGCGCCTCTTGGCCCTGCGGAATCCACGTTCTATGAACCGACTGCTTCAGGCGGGCGTTTTCGCCGGCGTCGCCCTGATTCTGTTCGCCAAAGCGCCACACCTTTATCTTCGGCCGCCGCTGGTTTACGAAGACGGCCGCGACCTGTTTTCGTTTTACTTCGAGCACCGCGAGCCGGAGGCGATCTTACGTGCGTACAACGGCTACGTTTCGCTGGTGCCGAACCTGGTGGGCTATTGCGCCGGCTGGATGCCCCTGCGGCTGCTGCCGAGGACCTACTCCTTTTGCGCGTTGTTTTGTAACGCACTGGCCTTCTCGCTGTTCTGCACCAGACGGTTTCGACCGATCGTGCCGTCGGACAAGGCTCGGTCGGTCATTTGCCTTTTTTTGGCCATCATGCCCTTGGGTGACTTTGCCGTACTCTCAGCGGCGATGTACCTGTTGTGGCCACTGTTGCTGACGCTGCTCCTGATGCTGTTGGTTCCCTTCGGCGGCAACGTCGCCTCACGCACCGGTTTGGTCGTAGGTCTGGCGTTGTGCGCCTGCAGCCATCCGCTCAGTGTGGTTGCCTTGCCGCTCGTCGTCCTCAATGTCTGGCGACACCCCGACTGGAGCGAGCGCGCGATGAATCTTGCCTTGCTCGCCGTCATCGGCGTTTATCTGACCCTGGGCACGTCGCCGCATGCCCCGGCCGACTGGCTGACGAGCTTGCGATCGACGGGCGTCTTTGTTCTGGAACGCGTCTATCTGGAAAGCCTGATTGGGGCGCTAAGGCGGCTGGCCTGGCATGGACGCGATCACTGGCCCTGGCTCAATGCCTGCCTCGGCGCTGCCTGTGTTTCCACGTTCGGCGGCATCGTCTTTTTGGCTCGGTCGCGGATCGATCGAACGAGCTTGACGACCTTGCTGATCCTGAACTACCTGGTATGGGCCTTGACGCTCGGCAGCGTGCTCGGCCGAGGCCTGACCGAGAGCATGCTCACGGAGCACTACTTTCCCAAGCGATACACGTACCTTCAAGAATTCTGCTGGCTGCTGGCGCTCGGTGTCACCGCCGCCAGGCTCGTTCCAGAATTTGTCACCAGGCCGGCGGTGCGGCGGCTGGCCGTGGCGGCGGCGTTCGTCTTTGCGACCGTGCTATGCACCGAGAACCGTGTGCTGTGGGGTTATGACCGGCAAGGGCTTGCGGGAAACCAGGTGCGCGAATTCATGCGTCAAGTGGACGCCGTCCGCAACGCCCCCAAAAACGTCCGGCCCATCGAACTGGCCCTGGAGCGCGACATCTGGTCAGTTCGGGTCCGCGTCAGGTGATCCGCAAAGAGCTTTAGCAGGGCATGTGGGAAAAAGGCGTCAGGCATCAGGCGTCAGGTACCAGGCGCTTCGCTCATGAATCCTGATAGCTGATTTCTGACCACTGATCCTGACGCCTGACGCCTGACGCCTTTCCATGGGTGCGCCGGTGCTTGCCATGATCCGCTTGACCCACTTTAGACGCATGCGTCACGCGGCGGGCCGCTGCTGTGGGATCCTGCGTGAGAGCCGCTCGTGCGTTTCTTCAATCGCGGCGGCGTAGAGCGCGGCGACCCGCGACCAATCGTGTACCTCGCGCACGTGACGCAGCGCGGCCTTGCTTAGCTGGCCTCGCAACGCTGGCTGCGTGGCGAGGCGATGAAGCGTTGCGGACAATTCCGCGCTCGACGCGTCGAGCGGTGCCACCTTCGCCACGACGGTATCTGGAAAATCCGCAAAGGCGTCGACCTTGGTCACGACCGTGGCAATGCCGGCACTGAGCAGGTGCAGTAATGAACCGGAAGTTTCTCCATGCGTCGGGGGCCGGCGCAGGTTGATGCCGATGTCGGCGATTTTCACCAGGTCGAGAAACGTGTCATGCTGCACGTGGCCAAAAAAGCGCACTCGGTCCGCCACGCCTAAGGCCACCGCTTTCTGTTGAACTTCGCCCTGCGACATATCCTGGCCGACGTACAACAAGCGAACGTTCGACGTTTCGGGCACGAGGCGTGCGAATGCCTCGATCACCTCCGTGTGATACTTGGAAGCGTGGACGATGCCGAAGCAGCCCAAAATCAGGTCGCCCTGGCCAAATCCGTACCGTTTCCGGATCGCCGCGCGCTCCATGCCCGATGGGCACTGCACCTCAGCGCCGTGCGGAACGATCCACAAACCAGCGGACGACGATGCCGGCGACCCTGACGCCGGCGTCTGATCGAAGGCGCCGGGGCGATGGCACCACAAGTCGCGCAACTGACTTGCCGACCATTGGCTGTGTACGACCAGCCCCGCCGCGTGATTGATGATACGGCGGTTGAGCGACAAGCCCCGGCGAGCAAGCGATCCGGAAACCCCGCCGGGCTCCGTCAGCCATTCGGCGTGACGGACGCCGTATTCACGGGCGAGCAAAGCTGATTCCAGCTCAATTTCGCTCGCCAGGAAATCGGCGCCGGCGCTGTGGTGCAACGAATACCAGTAGTGAAAGTCGGCGAACGCCAGATCGTGCATCACGACCAGGCCCGGGTAGCGGAGGAGCGCGTCGTAAACAAACGCGTGAAACTCCGAGTTGCCCATCTGGTAGACGATGCCGCGGTAGTTGACCTGGCGGTGAAACTTCGGAAAAAGCCGCTGGTCGAAATACGAAAAATCGTGAAATTCGGGACCGAGACGCGGAAAGACGGAGGAGTCGTGAAACAGGTCGATCGCATAGTGCTCGGACAAGGATCTCAGCAGCCGATGCGAATAAGTGGCGACGCCCGTCCGCGCCGGCGGCAACGGCGAAAAGTAGACGATGCGCGGGCGAAGGCGCCGCCTTCGCCGCAACTTGCACAAACGGCGGCGGCGAGAAGGCAGACTCTCCAGTGCCGCGACCGCCCGGGCGGCCGTCTTCGGCCACGAGAAGCAGGCAGCCTGAGCGACCGCGCGCCGCCGCAGCTCACATGACAACTCCGCGTCGGCGGCCAACCGGGCGAGCTTGGCCGCGACGTCGGCCGGGTTGTCCACGTCCGCCAGCAATCCGGCCTCGCCGACGACTTCTTCCTGCGACGAATTTCGACCGGCGACAACCGCTGCCCCACAGTGCATGGCTTCCAAGAGCGGCAGCCCGAAGCCCTCATACCGCGAGGGAAAAACGAAAGCGGTACAACGCTGATACAAGAGTCGAATCGTCTCGTCGGGCACATAGTCCGTGAGCACCACGGCGCCCTTTATGCCGCGGCCCGCAATCTCATCCAGCCAGTGGTCCCTTTCGTTGGCACTCGCCTGGCAAGTCACGACAAGCTGATGCGTCGTGGAAACGGCCTCGGGCAAGGCGGCGTATGCCGCCAACAGGCCAGAAAGGTTTTTCCGCTCGTCGGAACCGGTTAGACAATAATAGAATGGGCCGGCGATGCCGAGCGAGTTGAGAAGCTGCTGTTCGTTTCGCGAGGGTGAAGCAGTGTCGGCTGGAAAGAAGAATCGGCCGTCGCTGGCCGCCCCGATGACCACAATCTTCTCGGCCGCAAGATCGAGCCAACGGATGCCGTCGCGGCGGGTCGCTTCGGAGATGGCCAGCAACAGGTCGTACTGACCGGCGCGACGCAACGCCGCATAGTAGTGCTCCGACTGCGCCGGCCGATGGAGGTATTTGTCGGGCATCAGCGCCGGAATCACGTCGTATAACATGGCCGCCAACCGCGGTCCCTCGGCTGACCTTGCCGGCGGCATGTAGCCGTCATAGTGCTCAAACGGGCAAGTGACCAGCAACACGTCGATGCCCGTTGCGGCGTCGAGAAGCCGGCTGGGCAGAGTAAATAAGTCACGATCGACGGAGTTCCGCGCCACCTCGTGAACTTCGGGCCGACCCGGCCAAGAATCGCGAGATCCCTCCAACCCCTCGTAGAAGAACAGCACCCAATCGTGCTCGGGGTGGCCTACGAGAAACTGGCTCACAAGCTGCCGCGTATATCGCCCGATACCACGACGGCGGCTCGGTGACTGCAGGCCGAACATGTCGATGCCGATTCGCATGCTAACGTAATTTCCTGTTCCGTTCTATACCGCGGGCTTGGGCGACGGCGGCCAGGCGGGGTGCAATGCGGTCGGCTAACTCGGCGGCGCCGTCGGTTAACAGATGGTGTCCGTCCAGACTCCGCTCGTCGTCGATCCAATCGCTGGCGTCAATCACCGCCACGCCGAAGTCACGTTGCAGGTCGCGTAAGAATTCAAGTAACTGGGCCTGCGTTTCCGGCACGTACCAGGAGCGGAACTCAATGCCCTCAGGCAGCAAGAGCAACATCGCTCGGATATCGTGCTCACGACAGTAAGCCAAGGCGTCGCGCAGCGCCTGGCAGGAGACGCCGCCCAAACGAAAGTGGCGCAGCGAATTCGCGTAGCTCTTCCGCGAAAACTGCATGCCGATCTCGAATACCTCGGGCGAACGCCGGCTGGGGTCAATGCCACTGAAGCCATGCTCATCGAACGGTGCGTAAAATCGCCACGGGTCGATCAGCAGCTTGGGCGAGACGGCGTGCATGAGCTCCGCACGCTGAGTGAACCAGGGTACGATTTTTCCCGCCCAGACGTGAAACGGTTCTGGATAAGCGGAAAGATAGCGCTCGACGAATTTCACCTCTTGCACGGCCAACCGCTCCGCCGGGAATAGCTTTGTTATGAACGGCAGCTCGCCCTGGTTGAAGAACGGCGGCATGACTTCAAAAATCGCCACGTCCGGCGCGATGCCCGCACGCACCATGCGCCGCAGATACACAAAGCCGGGTACCGGCCCCGCGCCCGTGAAGCCCATGTTGTGAACGACGGTGCGATGTCCCGTCGCTTGTGTCAGTGACTGTTCCAAGCGGGCGGCATCGAAGTTGTTGAAGGTGCGCGAGCTGCCAAACATGGCAATCAGCGTCGCGCCGCTTTCGGGAGCGTAACGCCGGTTGAGTGCCGCCAGTTTGGCGCGATAGAAGGGATCGGCCACGGAGGGCCATGCTTCCTGCACGAGCACGAGGCCGGCTTGCAGGGCGACAAATCCCAGCCCACATGCCATTAAGGCCGTGCGACCGCGACGAAGATAGTGGTTGCAAACAGCGTTTGGCATTGTGCTAGACGTTTGTTTAACCGCAGGGCCAGCGGCCCGCGCGGGCGTTGGCCTGCAAAATGGCGTTGTCTTGTGTTGGACTTAGTTTGATGGCATAGCCGCGCGGGCCGTTGGCCCTGCGGTTAAACGACGCTGTTCATCCCGTCACACTCCCCATCAGCAAACCGCGCCTCCGCAGACGATTTTCCAA
>DASSFG010000183.1:0-6601 GCA_035694685.1 Pirellulales bacterium | reverse complement strand
GCCTTTGTCGCGCAGTGGCATGACACGCGACACGTGTGTCGTTCAAAAAGGAAAAAGCCCGCAGGAAACTTCCGCCTCCCGCGGGCAATCGGTTGTTAGGCGGCCGTGTGCCCTTGGCGCCGCAGAACAAGATGGGCAGCCTTCTCCGACGCCACAAACTCAACGCATTCATACCCCCTAGCCCGCAAGTTCACTCCTTCAAACAGGCGTTCTCCCTCACCCAGCAGGACCGGCGTGATAGCAATGTGCAGCTCATCGATCAGGCCCTCGCGCAGATATTGCTGAATCGTGTTCGGCCCACCACCGATGCGCACGTCCAGCCCGCCTGCTGCCTGACGTGCCCGGTCAAGCGCCTCGTGAATGCCGCCTGTGACGAAATGAAACGTCGTATTGCCTTCCATCTCGACGGGCGGCCGCGCATGGTGCGTCAGGATGAAGACGGGAACGTGATAGGGTGGGTTGTCGCCCCACCAGCCTTTCCAGTTCATGTCCGGCCAGGGACCACGAATGGGTCCGAACATATTTCTTCCGAGAATCCAGGCCCCGACATTCTGAAAGCCACGCGCGGCGAAGTCGTCGTCAACTCCCGTCGTGCCGTCGTCTTTGCCAAACAGGGCCCGTTGAAACGTGCGCGTGGGGTAGAGCCAGGGGTGCAAACCTGTCCCGCCGACGCCTAGTGGATTGTTCATGTCCTGATTCGGACCCGCTCCGTATCCGTCAAGCGAGATGGAAAAGCCTGCAACGCGAACTCGTGTCAAATTCATTCCTCCGCTTAGATTGACGCCTAGCGACCCAAGCTTAGCGACCCGGCCCACGGGAGGCAACGGTTGCAGTTTCATCGGCAAGGCGATGTGCCTGTTTATGGATATGGACAAAATCGTCGGCGGAGATTTCGAACGGGGTCTGGCCAACCTCAATTCCGTGGTCAAGGACAAGGCGCCAACTTCAAGCGCCGATACAAGTGAGCACCCAGAGGAAGGCAATAAGTAGCGTTGGAGTTCTCGTCGGCACGACCTTCATCGCTCGCTCGCTTCTGTCAGGCGACACACGAAGGCGTCGGCCGTGGGCCAGGGCCAGTGGGAACCGTCGCACCGTTGCCTTGGGCGGACGAACGGCGCAAAATGGCGGGGAGGCTGGGGCGCATCAAAGTCGAGCGAGGAGTGCCATCATGAAGCGAATCGCGTTGGGCCACGTTCTTCCTGCCGTGGCGGCCGCGTGCTTTTACGGGCTTGGCTCTGCACCGGCGCTGGCAAACACCTGGGCCATTTACATCATGAACGCCGACGGCAGCGAGGTGCAAAAGATTCGCTACGACCGGCAAGCGATGTTCGGCTCGCCCAGTTGGCTGAACGACGGCAAACGCATTGCCTACGACGGCGGTCCGAATGGCTTCGAGAACTCACACATCTACGTTCAGACCCTGGGCGAAGACGTCGCCAAAGACATCGGTGCCGGCAATTGCCCCAGCTTTTCGCCCGACGACCAGCAGGTGGCTTTCTTCATGACCGGCCGAAACGCCAGCGGCGCCCGGCCGGGCATCTACGTGATGAACGCCGATGGAGCGAACCGCGAATGGATCTGCGAGGGTTCGCGGCCACGCTGGTCGCCCGACGGCGAGAAGTTGGTCATGGCCAGCGGCCACGAAGGATTTGCTTCGCTCTACGTTTACGACACCGTCTCGCTGGAGCGCACCCGCGTGCTCGCGCGCGGCTACGACAATGTCATCGGCGCGGCCTTTTCGCCTGATTCGAGCCGGCTGGTTTTCATCGGTTTCAAGAGCGGACAGGTCCAGGTCGGCAGCACGATTCAGGAGGGCGACGTCGCGATTGTCGACGCGAAGGCCGATTCGCAGCCCGAGGTCGTCTGTCACAGTCGCGTCGGCTGGCATCCCGATTGGTCGCCGGCCGCCGACAAGCTGTTGTTCCGCATCTCGGACGGCAGCGTGGAGCGGCTGCAAATCCTTGACTTAGAAGGCGACAACAAGCCGGCCGCCATCCCCAACCAGCTCGGCCGCACCAACCGCGACGCCACCTGGTCGCCCGATGGCAAGCGGATCGCGTTTGTCAGCGACCGCGAATAGAGGCCGGCCGATTGGGCCGGGCCGGCCAAAGGCGCAGCGCGCTTGGGCAAATGCTGGTGAACCATGCGGAAGATGAGAAATGACCTGGCTCGTTAGTACCTCCTTGCGGTTGCGCGTCGTGGTGTTGGCCCTGGCCGTCGTATTGATGGTCTACGGCTTCCGCACGCTGGAGCATGCGCCGCTCGACGTTTTCCCCGAGTTCGGCCAGCCCCTGGTGGAAGTCCAAACTGAAGCGCCCGGCCTATCGACCGAGGAAGTCGAAAGCCTCGTGACGATGCCGCTGGAAAACGCGCTCAACGGAATTCCCTTCCTGCAAACGTTGCGCTCGAAATCGGTGCTGGGGCTGTCGCAGGTCGTGATGCTGTTCGAGCCCGGCACCGATCTCATTCGCTCGCGCCAACTCGTACAGGAGCGGCTCGCCGTTGAAGCGTCCCGTTTGCCCGCCGTCGCTCGGCCACCGGTGATGCTGTCTCCGCTGTCGAAGACGAGCCGCGTGCTGAAGATCGGCGTTAGTTCGCCGAAGTTGACGCAGATGGAGTTGACGGAACTGGCACGATGGACCATCCGTCCACGCCTCATGTCCGTGAAGGGCGTGGCCAACGTGGCGATTTGGGGTCAGCGAGATCGGCAGTTTCAGGTGCTGGTCGATCCCGAGCGGTTGCGGGCCCATTCCTTGAGTCTGGCGGCCGTCGAACGCGCGGCGGCCGACGCCGTGGTGCAGGCAGGCGGCGGCTTTGTCGATACGCCCAATCAGCGGTTGGCGGTGCGGCAATTAACCGGCGTGCTCGGCGACGACGATCTGGCCGCGGCCGTCGTCGATTTTCGCAACGGTGCCCCCTTGCGGTTGGGCGACGTGGCCGACGTGGTCGAGGGCTATCCCGCCCCCATTGGCGACGCCGTAATCAATGACGGCCCGGGGCTATTGCTGATCGTCGAAAAACAGCCCTGGGGCAACACCCTCGACGTTACCCATAAGATCAAAGAGGCGCTCGACGCGCTGGCCCCTGGCCTGACCGGCGTAGACATCGACCCCGCCATCTTTCGCCCGGCGACGTTCATCGAACGCTCGCTGCACAACCTTACGCAGGCGATGTTGATTGGTTGCTTGCTCGTGATCGTGATTCTCGTGGCGTTCTTGTTTGACTGGCGTACGTCGCTCATCAGCTTGACGGCCATTCCCCTGTCGCTCGTGGCGGCCGCCGTTGCCATGACGTGGGCCGGTTCAACGCTCAACACGATGGTCATCGCCGGGCTGGTGATCGCGCTGGGCGAAGTGGTCGACGACGCGATCATCGACGTCGAGAACATTCTGCGCCGCTTGAAGCTGAACAGCCTGTCGGAACATCCGCGCCCTGCTTATCAGGTGGTGCTCGACGCATCGCTCGAAGTGCGCAGCGCCGTCGTTTACGCGAGCCTGATCGTCACGCTGGTCTTCGTGCCGGTGCTGTTTCTCGAGGGACTTTCGGGGTCGTTCTTCCGCCCCCTGGCGATGGCCTACATTCTGGCCATTCTGGCCTCGCTGCTGACGGCCCTCACGGTCACACCGGCGATGTCGCTGCTCTTGCTGCCCGGCGCGCCGGCCCGGCGGCGTGAGGCGCCGCTCACGCGCTGGCTGAAGAGCGTTTACGAACGGTTGTTGCCGCCGTTCCTGGTGCGGCCTTGGACGGCGGTGGCGTTGCTGGCGGTGATGTTCGTCGCCACGGTTGCCGCCTGGTTTCGGATGGGCCGCGAGTTCTTGCCCAATTTCAAAGAAACCGACTTCTTGATGCACTGGGTCGAGAAGGAAGGCACTTCGCTGGAGGCGATGACACGGCTTACCATCCGCGTCAGCAAAGAGCTGCGGCAGGTGGAAGGCGTGCGGAATTTCGGCTCGCACATCGGCCGGGCAGAAGTGGCCGACGAAGTCGTGGGTCCGAATTTTACCGAGCTGTGGATCAGTGTCGATCCGGAAAAGCACGACGTCGAAGAAACGATGCACCGCGTGCAGGAAGTGGTGGAAGGCTATCCCGGCCTCTATCGCGACGTGCTCACCTACCTGAGAGAGCGCATTAAGGAAGTGCTGACCGGCGCCAAGGCCACCATCGTGGTCCGCATTTTTGGCCCCGATCTCGACAAGCTGCGCGACACGGCCCAGCAGGTGTACGGCGTCATGTCGCAGGTCGAAGGCGTGGCCACGCCGCACATCGAGCAGCAAAAACTGGTGCCTCAGATTCAGGTTCGACTGCGGCCCGACGCCGCCGCCCGCTTCGGCTTGACGGCCGGGCAAGTGCGGCACGCGATGCAGACGCTGGTCCGCGGCACCACGGTGGGCGAGGTTTATTACGGACAAAGGAGCGTGCCGGTGATGGTCTGGGGCGTGCCGCAAGTGCGCACCGACCTGGCATCCCTCCGCCGCCTGCCGATCGACTTGCCGCGCGGCTCGGGCGGCGGCGCTGGGCCCGCATCGCCGGCGGGGCCTGTCCCGTCAGCCGGCGTACTGGCTTCCCCGGTTTCCGCACCTCCGGCCACGTCGGCCGCCAACGGTTACGTCATGCTGGGCGACGTGGCCGACGTCGAGATCGTGCCGGCGCCCAACGAGATTCAACACGAGAACGGCTCGCGCCGCATCGACGTCACTTGCAACGTGCAGGGCCGGGACCTCGGTTCGGTGGCACATGAGATCGAAGAGCGCGTCAAGGTCTTGTCGTTTCCGCGTGGCTATCACCCCGAGTTTATCGGCGAATTTGCCGCGCGCGAGGAATCGCAACGGCGGCTGGTGCTGCTCGGGGCGATGTCGCTGGCAGGCATCTTGCTGTTGCTCTACGTCGATTTTTCGAATTGGCGGCTGACGCTGCTGGTGTTCCTGACGGTGCCGTTCGCCCTGGTGGGCGGCGTGGCCGGCGCCTGGCTCGATACCGGCGTGATTTCGCTCGGGTCGCTGGTGGGCTTCGTGACCGTGCTGGGCATCGCGGCGCGCAACGGCATCATGCTCGTCAGCCATTATCGCCATCTGGAAGAAGTCGAGGGCGAGCCGTTTGGCTTGGCGCTCGTGCTGCGCGGCTCGGCGGAACGGCTGGCGCCGATTTTAATGACGGTGCTTTCCACCGGATTGGCCCTCGTGCCGTTGATCGTCCGCGGGAACCTGCCGGGGCACGAGATCGAATATCCGATGGCCGTCGTCATTCTGGGAGGGCTGGTCACCTCGACGCTGCTCAACCTCTTTCTGCTGCCGCCACTTTACGTCGCCTGGGGCCGTCCGGGCGAGCGGTAGCTGCAAGCATGTGCCTGCGCAGCGAAATCTTTCTTGTCAAGCAGAGCGAGCGGATTATTCGGCGGCTGCCGCGCGGCACGCGCGCATGAAGTAAAGAATTTCCAAAACATGACTTGCTACCCTTTGCGAATCGGCATTAGGATGAAACCTGGTGCTGCGTAGCGGGCAGACGTTGGAGACGCAGCGAGTTCCCTGGCACACTGGGAAAGACGACCCATGATTCAGTATTCGTGCGATCTTTGTAAACGGCCACTCGACTCGGAGGACGACCTGCGATACGTGGTGAAGATGGAGGTCTACGCCGCCTTTGATCCCGTCGAGGTCGACGACGACACCGATAACCTGCAAGAGATTCACGAGATTCTCGAACGCATGGACGACGCCGACTGCGGCCGGGTGGGCGACGACGTATATCAGCAGCTTCGCTTTGATCTGTGCCCCGAGTGCCGTAAGAGGTTCTTGAAGAACCCGCTCGGACGCAAGGCGGTCGAGCAGTTCCATTTCAGCTCGAATTAAAAATTCGAGCTGCACGGGCGCATGCCGGTTCACGGCCGGTCAGCAGTTGACGCCCATTTGGTTCCACGATTTCCATCAAGTATGGACGATCGGGATCCGTAACGCGCTTAATGGTGGGCTGCTTCCGGCCGGTTTTGTTTCCGTCGGCACATGGTTCGGGTTACAATGTTCGCGGTAGCGACCCGCGAACTGACAGCCCCTGAGCCACTTTCAATGCACTTTTTGGGTTTACCGCATGCCCACGATTCCGACGTCTCGCCGCGCCGGTTTTGGCCGCGGGTGGCCTGCTTAGCAGTGCTGCTCCTGGTCGCCTGGCTGGCGTCGCGCGCGGTCTTCTTCGTCGACGAAACCGAATATGTGTACGTCACTCAGTTCGGCGAACCGCTCAAGCTCTACACCGAGGCCGGACTGGGCCTGAAGTGGCCCTATCAGAGTTTGTGGCGGTTCGATCGCCGGCTTCAACTTTATGAGCCGCCCGCGCGCGAGATGCTCACGCAGGACAAGGAAAACCTGAACTTCGAGTGGTACGTCTGTTGGCGTATTGCCAGGCCGAGCGTGAGTCTCCCCACCGCCGATGCCACGACCAGCGGGGAAAACACCGACGGGCAAGACACTGAGAGGCAGGACACCGTGCGACGCTTCTTGCAATCCGTGGGCGGAATACAGGCTGCCGAAAGCCGGCTGGAAGAGCGCATTCAAGCGGCGCTGGCCGCAGAAGTCGGCCGCACCCGGCTAGCACAACTCGTTTCACTCGA
>DASSFG010000182.1:0-8048 GCA_035694685.1 Pirellulales bacterium | reverse complement strand
GGCGTCGGCTGCGCGTGGCCTGCCGTATCGGTGGCCACGCTATAGAAGCCATAGGTGTGGCCGTCGACTCCGGCGAATGTGGCACTCGTGGCAGTCGTGGCCGTTTGGAAGGCGGTGAACGGCCCGCCGTTGTCGCTGACGTACACGCTATAGCTGGCGATGCCCGGCCCGCCCGCATCGCTACCCGACCAACTCACGGTGAAGCTGGTGGATGCTTCGGTGGCGGGCAAGGCCGCGACGGTGCTGGTGGGCAGTACGGCGGCTTGTTGCGTCTGGTAAGCGCCGATGTCGCTGGCGCCGTTGACGACGTGCGACAGGCCGCGCTGGTCGAGGGCGATGAAAACCGGGTCGTTGGCGTTGTGCGCCGCCGCGGTGGTGCCGTTGACTCCACGGGTGACCGTGAAGTTTGTACCAGAAATGTCGTCGATCTGCATCTGCTCGCTGCCGATCTGGATGTCGAACACCAACGAGCCGTCTTGGATGGCGTTAGCGATCTCCACGAAAGCCGGTATGAGGTTGGTCGGAATCGCGAATTTCGTGGCGGCATTGTCGATGGCGGTATCCAGCGTGCCGAACGGTCCGCCGGCGTTTAGCGCGGGGCTGCCGGGTAAAGGCGCCATCGTCTGCGTGGGTCCGCCGTTGCTGGCAAGTGGCTTGAGCGAGGCGCTCTGGCCGACAACGTTGCCGTTTTGCCCACCGCTAACGCCGGTGCCCTCCAGCCCGCTCGCATTGCCGATCAGGACATGGCTCGCGCTGAAGGTGGCGTTGTTGCCGTCAATGTCGGGGTCGGTGGTCGAGGTATTATCGGAGACGATGGTGCTGTTCAGGCGGAGCGTTTGAGAGAGCGCGGGGCCGGCGTTATAGACGCCGCCGCCGGCGCCGTTGGTGACGGTGCTGTTGCCGTCAATGGTCGAGTCATAGACGTCGCCCGCGCCGTAAATACCGCCGCCATCGACGGCGCTGTTGGCGTTGAAGGTAGAGTCGAACACCGCCCATGCTCCGCCGTTCAGTCCGCCGCCGTTGCGCGCGGCGCTGTTTCCAGCAAAGGTCGAGCCGGTCACCAGTAGCGGTCCGGTGGCGTTATTGATCGCGCCGCCGTCGCTGCCTTGGGCTTTGTTGTCAGTGAACGTCGAGTTGATGACGTACATGCCATTTTCGCTGGCGTCGCCGATCGCTCCGCCGGCGCCATTGGCGGCGCTGTTGTTGGTGAAGGTCGAGCCGGTGATTCCGATGTAGCCGCTGAAGTCATTGAACAGGGCGCCGCCGTCGCCGCTGCTCGCCGAATTGCCCGAGAATTTCGAACCGATGATAAAAGCCGCGGCGTCGTCGTTGACGTAGACCGCGCCGCCGTTCGTGCCGCTCGAGTTTCCTGTAAAGGTCGAGTTCTTCACCTGGGCGGCAGCGGAGAAGTTGCCAGTGTTGGATCCCGCCGGGTTCCCGATAACACTGATCGCGCCTCCGCCATTCATCGCGGAGTTGTTGTCGAAGGTGTCGTTGTTGAGATAGACCGTGCCGAGGTCGAGGAGGCCGCCGCCGCCCGAGATGCCGTTGGGGTTCGAACCGTTGGTAATGGTCAGGCCGTCGAGTGTGGCCGTGGTGCCGGTTTCGACCAGGAACACAGGATAGTTGGAGCCGTTGCCGCCGCCGGCGATGGTCACGCCCGCTGAGGGGCCATCGATCTCGATGCTCGCTCCACTCGTCGTGTTCTTCAAATCGAGAGACTTGCTCAGTGTGATGGTTTGCGCGGTGGCGAACGTCTGACCGCTGTCCGAAGCGAACACGATCTTCGTCAGGTCGGTCGCCTGATTGGCCTGCGCCACCGCCCAAGGAAGGCTGCCGCTCACGCCGGCGTCGTTGCTGGTATTGGTGACGGTGACCGTCGAGAGCACCAGGCGGTGTTCCAGGCGCTCCAGCGACGGCAAGCACGGCCGGGCCCAGGCCGACTTGGTGGCGTTGCGATTCCGGCGTCGTTTGGAATTCCGCTGTGCGGGCTGTGAATCGTGCAAGAAACCTCGACGGTACAACGTGAAGCCGGACATGACTCGTCTCCTCAATGGTTGTGGGTTAGCAACCGGCACATCGCAGCCGGCGAACGCTGTCCCGATAGGCCAGCCGCCTGGCCCCTCACCGGAGCGTGACGTTTCAAGCAACCGCGGCTTGGCGATCCACGTAGAGTACGAGCGAGCCGGAAAAACCTGTCAGATGAATTGGGCGGCGACTAGTGCTTTGTCAGGACTTAGATTTGGGTTTGGCTGTGCCATCGACGCTCTGCCTGACAAAGCACCAGCGACGGAAATGAGATGCCCCGGTCGCGATGCGCGTCGAAAGACAGCGGCGCTGCGACCAGGTCGCCGAAAACATCGAAAGGCCCGCGGGCCCTGGTTCTTTAGCGGCCCAAGGACACCTTGCCGCAGGAAGGGTCATTTTTGCCAGGGAACGCCGTAGGGAAACTCGACGTTGCACCCGGGAAGCGCTGCCTTGAATGCCGCCACGCCCGACTCACTGACAGAAGTGCCCGCGAGACGCAGAGTCTCGAGCGTGGCAAGCCCCTGGAGATGAGCCAGCCCCGCATCGGTAATCTGCGGCGCCCCGCCCAAGTCGAGCATCCGCAGGTCGGGCAAGCGCGCGATCCGCTCCAGGCCGGCATCGGTTATCGTTGGCCCGTTCACGGAGAGCATCCGCAGGCGAGATAGGTTCGCAATTTGTGCGAGCCCCGCGTCGGTGGCGTCATGCACACCAACTAACTCCAGCGAAGCCAACCGGCCGATGGCCTCGAAACCGCCGTCGTCAAGAGAGGTGTTCCCCAAAGCGACGTGCCACAAGCGCGTCAGTTTCTCGAGTGGGCGCAATGCCTCCGCTGAAACCGGAAAACGAGCCAACGTCAGCGATTCTAAGCCGCGCAGTTCAGCGAGGTGCGACATGTCGGCGGCCGACAGGTTGGTGGCCTGAAGAGTCAAAGATGAAAGGTGAGGTAGTTCCGCCAGACGCGCCAGACCGCTCCCCGTCACGCGGGTGGCCGATAAATCCAGGCCCTGAAGTTGCTTGAGTCCCGCCAACGGTTCGAGCGTGTCATCGCCTACGATTTCGCCCTCGAGCGCGAGCGACTCCAAATTGGCCAGCGCCAAGACGTGCCGCAACCCGCCGGCGCCACATTCGCCGTCCACCCGAACGTACCGCAGACGTGGCAGCGTGGCCAGCACCGCCAGTCCGCTGCCGGTCACGCGCGGGCAACCGAGCATCCCAAATTGCTCGAGTTTGGGCAGCCCCTTCAGGCAGTTCAGGCCGCGGTTTGTGATCGGCACATGACCGATGTGCGCAAAGCGGAGCTGGCGCAATGGTTCGAGCAATGCCATCTCGGCATCGCCGAACGTCGGAGCACTCGGGTCGACCTGGATGCCTCGCACGCCGAACGGGCCAGTCGGTGGATTAGCCGCGTCGTAATGCGGATCGCCCACTCCGTCGGTGTTGCGCAAGCGCAACTGCCGCAAGCTGGCGAGGGACGAAAGGTGCAACAGCCCTTGGTCGGAAACCGCCGTTGCGCTCAGGTCGAGAGTCGTCAACCTCGGGCAGCGTTGGAAACGGGCCAGCGAATCGTCGCTAATCGAGCCATTGTCCGTCAGCCAAATCTCCCTGATCGGCACGGTACACAGGCTGCCTGTTCCGACCCGGCCGCCCTGTTCGACGACCCACTTGCCCAGGGCCCGCTCGTCATCCAAAGCGACGACCATCGAGGCAGGCGCACGAGAGTCGAGCGGATTTGTCGCCAAGTTGCGTTTTCCGTTGTCTGTTTCGCGTGCTTCGGCGGATGGCGCGGCCAAGGCGGCGCTCTCTCGCGACGGCAACGCTGTCAGGGTGCCGATGCGCGTGACATCGGCGCCAAAGTCTTTGCCATCGGGGCCGGCCTGAAAGCCGGGGCTGCTCGACAACAGCCCCCACTGGAGCCCGTCGAAAGCCAGCGGCGGCGCCGCGACAGACCCTTGCTCGCCACCGTTGTGCTTCAGCCGCAGCCACTCAACCAGATTCGGTACCCCCGTCCGATACAGGTTGTGGCTACTTTTTCGGCCGAGGGCGTTCAGCATAGGAGGGTACACAGCCCCTTCGAGCAGCGTATTTTTCAGCGTCAGTAGGGAATCGTAGTTCCCGCTCAGAGTGTCCCGCTGGCCGTAGACGGTCGCACCTGGGTTCCAAATGATGGAGCGCTCGACGTCGAAACTCCCAGCGCCCTGTTGGTTTTGATCGAACCTTGACAGATTGAGCCGATAAACGACCGAATTGCGAATCGAGGCCGTCGTCCCGGGTTCCAAATATATCGCCGCGCCGCCGGCGAGCCAGCAATTCACGATTTCCGGAGGATGCGCCTCATCGCGGCGCCCTGCGAAAACGATGTGTGTCTTAGGGTTTTCCTCAAAGGAGCAATTCACAATGTGCAAGTTGCCGCCGGACAACGAGTCACCCTCGATCGCAGCGAAGTGGATTCCTTCCAAGGTCAGCTCCGCGTGGTACCGAATCCAGCTTTCCAAGACCGGCAGATAACCTGGTGCTGCGCGAATGACCAGGGTGCGGCCGCGTTCATTGCCCGCCGTATCGCAGCCGTCGAACGGTCCCTCGGCGCGGATTTCAATCACGTCGCCATTCTCAGCCGCATCGACCGCCTGTCGCAACGTTATGTGGCCGCCGACCGTCTTCCCCTCACGCACGACCACAAACGGCCCCTCTTCCGTCGGCTCCGGTCGCAGGTCGGCCGGTGCAACCGGCTTTCCACGTGCGGCCAAGGCTCGCAGGTAGGCATCGCCGGGACCGATCAGATCCCAATCCGGACCAAGGTCGGGCAGGTGCTTCGCCTCGCTTTGTTTCGCGCGCTCGACGACCTGGCGCAACCAATCGATCGCGTCCGGGGGATGGAGAGCGCGGGCGCCGTCCCAGGTGAAGGAGACGTCGCTTGGCTCGATCGAACCTGTTTCGTCGCTGGTCCAGAACTTGCGCCAAGCGGCGAGACCCTCGATGCGTTCCTTTCCGGCTTGGACGACCGGACCCTGCGGCCCACAGTACAGGTTTTCGCGGCCTTGCCAGCGCAAAGCGCGTTGTTCGACGGCGGCGCGCGTCGTGGCTTCGTCTGGCACCGCCATCAGCGATCCACCTGCCCCGTCCAACTCCGCCAAGCGGAGGTCGAACAGGTTGCCATCGGCATGCACTTCCAGCGGCCCAGCGTTGGCTTCGAGCTTTGGCAAGGAAAGCCACGTGGCGCGGACACCGACGCTGCCGCCAAGAAAAATCGTGTTCCGCGCCAAGGTCAACTTGAACCCGCCACTCGCTGAATCTACCACGATGCCGTGATTCATGGTCCACACAACGTTGTTGACCAGTTCGATCTGGGTGTCTGAACGGCAGTGGATCACCTGCAAGTCGGGGCTGCCAATCGTCCAGATCAATGAGTCGCGGATTGTGAGGCGTTGGCCAGGACCGGGGAGTGATGCCAATCCCCCGTGCGTGATGAAGCGGCAATTTCGCCACTCCCACTGCGGCCCCTCGCCGAGAAATGCCCAGTTCGCGTCGTCGCTATAAAAGTCGCAGCCATCCAGGGTGATCGAGCCACCATAAATCTCGAACCAGGGAGCGAGATAGGCCAATTTGTCTTTGGCGACGAGCACCGGCCGGTAGCCCGGCGCGGCGCGAACGGTGAGCCCCTTGTTATCCAATCGAAGGCGCGGAATAGAGAACGGCCCGTTGCCGTGAATCTCGATTGCGTCGCCGTCGCGCAGCAGGGCGATGGCCTCCGTGAAGCGTTTGAATTCTTTACGCTCTTTGCCCTCGGCGCGGACAACGACGAAGGGTTTTTCGCGGTCCGTTGTCCGTTGTAGGTTGTCCGCGATAGTTTGAGGCATCGCGGTCGATTTATTGGGAGGCGCGCTGACGCCTTGCGCGGGTTTGGCAACCGGCGCGCTTTGTTCGGTATCGAAGCTACCGCCCTCCGGTACTGCGACACGCGCGACTTCGCGGCCGTCCTTGTCGCGCACAATGATCACGGTAGCAACCAGGATGAAGGCGGCGGCGGCCGCGGCCATAACCAATGGCCAACGCCTGGTCGTGGAACGGAATTCATTCCGTTTCTGAGTTACAGGCGAGCTACCATCGGAACGGAATGAATTCCGTTCCACAAGCTCCGCTTCGATCGCCCGAATTGCCTCCGCCACCTCCGCGGCCGACGCGAAGCGTTCGTTCGGCCTCTTTGCCAGCAGCCGCAGGATCAAGTCGTCGAGCGCGGGGGGTATATCAGGATTGATCTGGCTCGGCCGGCGCGGCGTTTCCGTTGCCAAGGCCATCAGCACCGCCATCGTGCTGGCGCCGCGGAAAGGCACGTCGCCGGTCGTCAGCTTGTAAAGCACCGCGCCCAGGCTATAGAGGTCCGTGCGGCCGTCGACCGCGTCGCCACGCGCCTGTTCGGGCGACATATAGGCCGGCGTGCCGAGAATGGCGCCGGTCTGCGTCAAGTGAACGTCTTCGGCAGCGTGCGCCAGGCCGAAATCGACCAACTTCACCCAGCCGCTCGCGCCCTCCAGCCAGATGTTGCCCGGCTTGATGTCGCGATGAATTAAGTTTCGCCCGTGCGCCTCGGCCAGTGCTTCGGCGGTTTCACGGCCAATCCGCAGGCACTCTGCCAGCGGCAACGCGCCTTTCATGGAGGATGGCCTTCCTAGGCCGTCACTCTTGGTACTGGACGGGCCAGGAGGCCCATCCTCCTTATTTCCCTCGCGCCGCAGACGATCATCCAAGCTCTCGCCCTTGAGCAACTGCATGGCCAGGAACGGCAGGCCCTTGTGCTCGCCTACCTGATAGACCGTGACAATGTGCGGGTGCTCGATGGCCGCGGCAGCGCGTGCCTCGCGCAGAAACCGCTGATGGTGCTCGTCGTGCGAGGCCAACGATCGCTTCATGACCTTCAGCGCCACACGGCGACGCAGCTTGGGGTCTTCGGCCTCGAACACCAGGCCCATGCCGCCCACCCCCAGTACCCGCAACACCCGATAGCCGCCGAACCGCCCCAACTCGCCTTCGACCTCGGGTGGATCGAGCAGCCTGGTCAAGTCCCAGGCGTCTTCGGTCACCTCCCATGTGCAGGCCATCGTCTCTTCGATCGCCTTGCCGGGCAAGGTAACGTCTTTGAGGTGGGCCATGACGGCGCGCACGCGGTCGTCGATCACCGGTTTTCTCGCGCCGACGACGCGCAGGGTTTCAGCCAGAGGATCGCTCAAATCCAGTTCGTGCAAAGCTTGGCAACAACGCTCGCAAGCGAGCAAGTGCTCGTCAAGCGCCGCCGTCTGTTCCTGGCTCAGCCGTCCGAGCCGCAAACGCTCGATGAGCTGCCGATCGGGGCATAGGGTAAGATTAGGCATGTCCGTTTCTCAAATTGATCCGTAGCGTGGGACTGGCGTGCGCGGAATGCGGTTTTGCGATGCAATTTATGTGACGCCGGTTTTGTTCCGCCACGTCCGGGGCTTGCCCCCGGCGGGCGCTGATTGACAGGCTAAAGCGTAACCCAAACCACCCCTCGCCCCGTGCCGGGCTTGTCCCGGTCGAGCGCATGATTGACCGGCTGTTGGCACCCCCAACCGAACAAATCGTGCTTTCCACCGGGACGAGCCCGGCGGAGAAGAGTTTTTTGCGGGGGCGCCCTGTTAGCCAGTCAATCGTACCGACCACGGGGACAAGCCCCGTGGAGCGGAACAAATCCGACATGCAACTGTCACCTCGTTCTGGCCTCAAAACATGTACCTTTTGCGCAGGCCAGGCTGGGACAAGCGAGCTTGCGAGCGCCGCCCGATCGTTACCAAAAGCACGAGGATGAAGGCAGAACCCATTCCGCCTTCCGCCTTTCCTCCCCAATAGAATACGCAGTAGCGGGCGAAATCTGTCAGGAAGTCAGTCCAAAAGCCCTTCGAGTTCTTGCCGCAAGCGCCGCAGAACGCGTGATTTGGCCAGGTAGACCGCATTGCGGCTGACCCCCAATTCGACGGCGACTTCATTCACAGGTTTTCCCTCGACCACGCAAC
>DASSFG010000181.1:0-3188 GCA_035694685.1 Pirellulales bacterium | reverse complement strand
CGAAGCGGAACAAAACCGACATAATCTCGCACCATCGTATCCTCCCCGAAGTCGGCGATCTTATGCAGGCCAGTCCCACCCTACAGGGCAAACTCGCTCCAGCGCGAAGTGCTTCTGTTTATTGTTTGCTGTCCTCTTCGCCCTCGCCGTCGTTGATGCGGTTGGAAGGCATTTCGATCTTGGCCCAGAAAGGATGCTGGCGGTCGGCGCGCGTGCGGGAATCTTCGAGTATGACCGAAAGGCTCGGTTCTATGCCCGTGCCGGGCAAGCGGGCACGGCCACCGTTGAAGGAAATCGTGATCTTGTGCTTGAAGTTGATCACGTCGGGGCTGAGCCAGATGATGGCCTTCTTCGCGCCGGTTTTTACCACCAGTCCGTTCGTGGCGTTGACCGTTCCTGTGGTAATGGCGGGCCGTACGCCCTTTTTGGGCCACTCTTCGGGGTAGACCATCGTGCGGTCGGTAAAGGAGTCGAGCTCCAGCCACCAGAAATAGTTGTCCCAGGGACGCAGGCTAGAGACCTTGAACTCCTTAGGGAAAAAATTGCGTTGGCAATGGTTCATCCAGTCGAACACCCGAATCACTTCGTCGGAGAAATGCTCGTGGCCGCGGCCCAGATACTCGACCACCGTGGCGTTGTAGTTGTGCGTCAGGTAACGGTCGAGCTCTTTCGCATTGTGCTTGGTCTTGTCGCCGTCGAATTCACCGCCCACCAGGTAGAACGGCACGCGCTCCAAGTTTTCCCAGAGCAGCCCGACGTATTTGTCGGCCCGAGCGACAATCGGCGCCACGCCGGCCCACAAGTCGGGGTGCGAGAGGGCCAGATCCCAGGCCGCGTCGCCGCCCATGGAATGTCCGGAGATAAACACGCGGTCCGTGTCGATCGAGAAGCGGCGGCAGGCGTCGCGCAGGGCGTTGAGAATGGTCGCGTGCTCGGTGGCCGAGTAGCCATAATCGACCTGTCCTTCTTTGCCCCAGGCGGGCGCGATGACGATATATCCGTAGCGGCTCGCCTGCCCGAACCGCTGCCCGTTCTGACCAGCCACTCCGGCCCACCAGTCGATCTGCTGCAACGGCGTGGTTCCGGCCCCGTGCAAGGTGACAATCGCCGGATAAAGCCGATGCGGATCATACTCGGGCGGCAGTTGCACGAAGTAGGTCATGGCCGCTTCGCCCGGCATGCCGTTGACCGACAGTTCGTAGAAGCCAGGCGGTTCATTCTCGGGCGGCGTCGTCTCAATCGGCGGCAGCATGTAACGCAACAGCTTGGCCACCAACTCCGGCGTGGCGCCTTCCTGGGCTGAAAGGTCGTTGAGAAGTTGAATGCGTTTGACCTGCGTCGGCTCGGCCAAATACTCTCGCACCAGGTTGCGGACCTGGTAGAGCGAAATCGCCACCGGCAGCTTTCGCAGGGCATCGTCGGTCCCCACCAGCCAGCCGCTAATCGCCAGCGAGATTTTTTCGTGGTCGGCCAAACCGGGGTCGGTCCAGAACTGGCGAAACGCCGCCATGCGGCCGAGCGTGTGAATGTTCAGCTCCTTCTTGATCTCGTCGCACACCGGCTCGACGCGGGCTTGTTCGTCCTTGGCCAGCTTGCCCTTGAACTGGTCGAGCTGCGCGACGATCTCGTTGTAGCGGTCGAACTCGGTGCGGTATTCGTCGAGGGCCTGCTTGACGGCCTGCACCGTTTCGCCAGCCACGCCGTTGACGTCGAAATTCTGCAACAGGTTGACGGCTAGTTGGTGCTGTCCGGAATTGGTGCGAATCTGAATTTCGGCCAGTCCCCGCCGGGCGAAGGTCTGCCGCAGGTCGCGCAAAGCGGCGTCAAAACGCTGCTTGGCTTGGGGAAAGTCCTTGGTGATCTTTTCCAACTCCGTCTCGGCGTCGCGGTATCGCTCACCCTGCAAGAAGAGGGCCACCAGTTTCAGCCGCTCTTCGATCTTCTTGGGGTCGATCTGCTTGGCCAGAATGGCGCGCAGGGTGTCGGGCGGAATGGAGCTGGTGGCCATCCGCATGTCCCAAACGAAATTCTTGCCCTTCATCATGTGCAAGGCTTCGACCTTGGTCCACCAAGGCGTGATCTTAGTGATGCCTTGCACGACGTCGATTTTGCCCTGGTTGCTGGTCATGCTGAAAATGCGGCGGCCGTATTCATCGAAATCGTCGATCCGCAAGGGCGTGCCAAGCTGGGCCACGGTGCTGCCCGCTTTGGCCACGTATTGACGCACGTTGAACGACACGACCGGCGTGGCCGGCGATTCGATGACGCTCAGCACTTGTTGCTTGGGTATGAAGATGCGGCGCAGGTTGTCGTCGCAGAGCAGGATCGATTGCACCTGCGGCGCTCCGTTGTCGGGCACGCTGACCGCCACGTCGCCCACGCTGGCCACCGGCGCCACCTTGCCTTCGAAGGTGCGGCCGTCTTTCATCGAAACCTGCGAAACGCCCCAGGCGGTGCTCGCCAGCGCGGCGACAGCAAGGCAGGCGCCCAGCAGTAAAAACCCGTGCCCGCCCAACCTCGTCTGGTACGACATGACAGCCTCTCTCGTCGATGGGACCGATAGGAAATTCCATTTTCACGCGCCGGCGGCAAATCTGCAACAACTTCTTGCGCCGGCGCAAGCCGTCCATCACTCGCGGCGGAGGGCGGGCAAGAGCGGCGTGGAGAGCGTGGCGCGTACGGCGGCCAGGCCCGCCAGCAGGCCGACGACGATCACCAGCAGGAGCGTCGTGCCAAGCGATTGCCAAGGCAGCGCCGCGCCGCCGGAGGCCAGGTGTGGCCAAACGGCCACTAGCGCGGCCACCAGGCCCACCAGCAGGCCGGAGGCCAGCAGCAAGCCGTTCTCGAGCATCACCATCCGGCCTAAGAGCGCGCTCCGGAACCCGACGGCGCGCAACAATGCGAGCTCGCCGCGGCGCTCGAGCACGTTGCGCAACTGCACGACCGCCAGGCCGAAGGTGCCCAGAAGCAAGCCAAGTCCGCCCAGGCTTTGGAACGTCGACAGATAGGTGTTTTGCACAGCCATGAGGTCGATGAGCCGCCGGCGCGTCGATTGGGCGTCGAGGCCGAAATCCTTCAGAGTGTGTCCCAGGGCCGCTTCCACCTTTCGCTCGTCGGCCTGCGGCACGTCGATCAAGAAGTAGCGGTAACCGGTAATGTCGGGAAAATGCTGTAAGAGGGCGGTCTCC
>DASSFG010000180.1:0-6692 GCA_035694685.1 Pirellulales bacterium | reverse complement strand
CGAATCACCAATCGCGTCCACCCCGATTACTAACCTTTAAGGCCAAGAAGGAATGACGCCCCGTTGGCGCCTGCCGCGCGGCGACTTCACGCCAACACTTCCACGGTGATGCCGCCGCATATCTTCAATTGCTCGTCATTCGTCAGGAACAACCCGCACCCGTGAGCGATGGCGGCAGCGAGATGCAAGGCGTCGGGCAGCTTGATTTTCATGGCGGAGGCCACACGAACTTCGGCGGCTCGTTCGCAAACTGGTGTCACAGGCAACATCCGCACCGCCGAACTCGAAAAAAATCGCTGATAGTCCGCCAGCACAAGGGCGTCTCTGGACTTCAGCGGCCCGATCAGACACTCCGCACGGGCAAGGTCGCACACGGCAACCGTGTCGCCCGCTGCCTTTGCCGTCGCCAGTCGGGCCACGACCTTCGGCCCCCAATGTGGATTCTTCTCGACCAGATAAATCACGCAATTCGCATCGAGGCAAACCATCATGGGTGTTGCTCCCGGAGGCGACGAGATTCCTCCTGAAGCCGTTCAATCGCCTGTTGTCTCTCCTCCCAACGGTCTCTCGTTTCTTTTCGTTCCTTTTCGACTTCCTCGGCACTGCGTGGAACGTGACCTCGCGACCTCTGACCGGCCCAGATCGACTTCATCATGTCCCAAAACGGATCGCCATCCGGCAATTCGGGCAGGGCTTGCACGATGACCTGCACTCGGCCGGCTCGTAGCTTGGTTGGCTCGTCCAGCACCAACGTTCCATCGGGTCGGATCGTCCCCTCGACCACCGTCTCGGTGAGGCTCATGGCACTTCTCCCTTTCTCGAATGAGTCGCCACCATTTTACTCGAAAACAGGCGTGGGCGCAAGAATCAACGGTTAGGCCCCGAACGGCGCCGCCGTGTCAATTGACCGGCGGCTCCTGGCAACTCGCCTTCTATGCACTACCTGAGCAGACTCAGCCTCAGCGATGACATGGAAGCAACTCCCGCCAAGATGTCATCGTTGATCCCTCGCATGTCGAGCGTCTTCAGCGTCCTGCACGCAGCAAAGCAGGGATCGCTGTTTAAGGACTAGACTAACCCGGCGGGACAGAGGAAAATGATAGCGTTTGTTGCGTCCATGGGGCGACCAATCGCTCATCGAACCTGTTCAGGTTGCGGACGAGGGAACAGCCCGATGCCATCCGACTAGCTGGCTGGCAGGAATTTCGTTTGCCGTCCAGAAAACTCTTCATCATTTTTCGTTTCATTTAATGGCACATTTGGGAGCAAAGCCATGACGATCACCTGCCGCCGGGCCCTTTTCCTCGTTGCGGCTCTGCTTTTCGCTGGGGCCGCGCACGCCGCGCCCTTGGGACTGCCGCCATTGCCGCCAGACCCGGTGCTTTCGCAGGTTGCGCCCGATGAATGCTTGTTTTACCTGGCGCTGGGCGGAAGCGCTAGTGCCGACCCGGCAAGCGCGAACCAGACCGAGCAGTTGCTCGCGGAACAAGAGGTCCAGCAGCTTGTGCGGGCCGCTGAAGCCGCCGTGTTGAACGCCATCCGGAGCAGGAGCGGCCCCGACGATCTTCCAAAGATCGAGGCGGTGTGGAAGCTGGCCACGGCGGGCCTATCGCGGCCGGCCGCGGCATTCATCTCGAAGATCACCGCCAGCCAGGATACGCCCCCCGATATCGAAGCCGGCCTGATCGTCAACACCGGCGACGACACGGCAGCGGTCCAACAAGCGATCGAGCTCTTGTTGACATCGTCCGGCCAGAAGCCCGCCGACGCGCGCGAGATCGTCGTCGAAGGCGTCAAGCTTCGGCAGTTGCCGCTTCCCGCCGGCGGGCCACCCGTTTATTGGGGAATCGAGGGCCGCTACCTGATGGTCGCGGTCGGCCGGCCGCCGGCTGAGGTGATGGTTGCGGGCCTGAAGGGCCGCCGCTCGGCGCCGGACTGGCTCTCTCGCGTGCGACGGACTTTGCCGGTCGAGCGCCCCGCCACGATGGCTTACGTCAACGTGCGGGCGATCGAGCAGTTGATCACTCCCTTGGCGGGAAGAGAGACCGGACGAATGTTCGAGGCCTTGGGCATTTCGAGCATCAAGTCGGCGTCGTTCGTTTCCGGCCTTGAAGGCGAGGGCCTGCTCAGCCAAGGATGGCTTGAGATCGACGGCGCGGCGAAGGGCCTGCTTTCGTTGGCGTCGGGCGAGCCGCTGCAGATTTCCGACCTGCGCACGATCCCGCGCGACGCCACCTTTGCCGCCGCCGCCAGGGTCGACCTGGCCGCGGCGCTTGAAGAAACGAATCCTCTCTGGAACGAGTTGAACCCCGGGCTGCGGCAGACGGCGCGGCAGTTGCTCGCCGGAGATGTGCTGGGGTTCAGCATTCCCAAGCTGGCCAGGTCGTTGGGCAGCGTGTGGACGAAACACAGCGCGCCCAGCGACGGCGGGCTGCTGATCACCGGCTTGACCGTGGTTGTCGAGGTGCGCGACCGCGCGGGCGTGCAGCCGGCGCTCGACGCCTTGGTGGGTTGGTTCCGCAGGGCATACCCTCAGCCGGCCGCGGGCGCCGAGCCGGGCCAACGTGGCTTGCCCGTTCTGGATGAGCTGGAGTTCCAGGGCCAGCGGCTCTATGTGCTGGGGCTGGCCGACCCCGTTCCGTTGGCGCCGACTTTTTGCCTGACGGATACGCGGTTGATCGTCGGGGCGTATCCCCAATCGGTCAAGTCGTACCTGGCGCGCGGGGCCGATTTCCCGTCAGTGGCGGACGTGCCTCAATTGCGGGCGGCAATGGCCTCCGACAACAGACCGTTGGCCATCATCTACCAGGACACGCCGGCGGTGTTCCGCACCCTTTATCCCCTCCTCGAGGTCGGCGCGCCGTCGCTCGCCGCCAGCCTGCGCTCAAGCGGCGTCCACATCAGCGCGGGCATGTTGCCCGCCCAGGGGACCATCGAGCGGCACCTGCGCCCCGGCGTAACCACCGTTTCGAGAACGAGCGAGGGGTTCGTGCTGCGATCGGTGCAAACCGCGCCTTTGGGCACGCTGGCGACCGCCGCCCCTTTGCTGGCGGGCATGCTGGTGCCCGTGGCGGACGCCTCTCGACAGGCGGCCGCCCGAGCGCAGGCCACCAATAATCTCAAGCAGATCGGGCTGTCGATGCACAATTACCACGACATTCACGCTTCGTTCCCGCCGGCCGCCAGCCACGACGGCGACGACAAGCCGCTTTTGAGCTGGCGGGTACACGTTCTTCCCTACCTCGAGCAAAACGATCTCTACAAGGAGTTCCACCTGGATGAGCCCTGGGACAGCGAGCACAACAAGAAGCTCATTGGGCGCATGCCCGCCGTGTACCGGACGCCCAATCACCCCGAGATCGAGGACGGGAAAACCGTGTACCTGGTGCCGCGCGGCGAGGGGACGATGTTCGAAGGGTTCGACGGTCCGCGGATTCAAGACATCACCGACGGCACATCAAACACGATCATGGCGGTCGAAGCCTCGCCGGAGCGCGCCGCGATCTGGACGGCCCCGAACGAATTCGATTTCGACCCCGAGCAGCCGTTGGCCGGGCTGGGAGGCATCCATGCCAACGGCTTCCTGGCGCTCTTCGCCGACGGTTCTGTCCACTTCATCGCTCAGACGGTCGACCTGAAGACTCTCAAGGCCCTGTTCACCGCGGCGGGAGGCGAGGTCGTCAACAAGTGACGGCCGTTCGGCGCAGCTTTGCGAGGCGATAGTTTCACGGTTGCCATGATCAAGTGTCCGAAGTGCCGCCGCAAGTTCCCAGGAGCATCGAGCCATGCGTATGGAATGCTTTGCCCCGGTTATGGTTCGATAGCGCCCATGTAAGGAGCGACGTCCGCCAGCCTCAGGCCTCTTACTCGGTTGAATTCACCCAGGTTCAGAGACGCCAAATCGAAGTCGAGGCTCAGCGCGGTGACGGCAATCTGCAGATCGCGATCACCGATCATTTCCCCGCGAGCGGCTAGATCGGCGAAATGCGAAGCAAACAATCGCGCTTGCGTCAGGTCGAAAGGAACGATCGGAACGCGATCGAAGATGCTTTGCACGAAAGCCTCGCGGCGGCTTCGCCGCTCAGGGGTATTCGCGCGCTCTACGCCAATCAACAGCTCCCCCGCGGTTATCGCTGCGATGGCGGGCGGCGCGTGCTCGCCCAAGAACCGCTCGAAGTCGAAACGCCGCCGCTCGAAGGCGACGAGGATGGACGAATCTAGGATGATCCCCACGGGTCCCGTGATGGGCCCTGACATTGCCGGCTCTCCCGAATGGCATCCGAAAAATCTTCATCCGCGTTGGGGTACTCCGCTCGCCACCGACGTAAAAACGCAATCAGGTCATCCGCAGGGTGGCGCGCCAATGGGACCGGCACAATGCGCGCAACGGGCCGTCCCGACTTCAAAAGAATTGCCGATTCGCCCTTCGCACGAACGCGCTCGACAATATCGTCCAGGTGCCGGGCCGCGTCCTCAATCGTCAGCATGGCTTCGTTCATATCCTAAAGTCTACCTGCAAGTTCCCGCTTCCGCCATCCTCGGTTTGCCTGCGGTGATGGCCAGTCGACGCGGGTCGGGCACGGCGAAAGTGCGGCGGACACTTAGCGTTTGGCCGCTCCCACGGCCGCGCTCTTGGCCACCATACGTGAGGCAACTGCGCATCCGAATGGCGGCCCCATAGCCAGAGTTGGCCGCAGTTTGCTCTTGAGCGGGTGTGGCGATTTCGGTACAAGGCCGGTCCCTCCTATTTTGCCCGTCTGTTTTCCGATCGCCCCCACGCTCACGGCCCCCAAAGGGGCCTGCAAGTCATGCTGCTTGTCGCCAGCCAGGTTGCAGAAGCGAACGTTCGCAGAGGTCGCGGCGCTGCGCTGCGATTGGCGATTGCCGTTTGGTTGGCAGGTTGGGTAAGTGTGGCCTTTGCCCAGGAGTTTCCCTATACCGCCTATGTCAACGCGGGCGACGTCTACCTGCGCAGCGGACCGGGCGAAAACTATTATCCCGTGGCCAAGCTCGAGCGTGGTCAGGAGGTGGCAGTCTATCGCCATGATCCGGGCGGCTGGTATGCCATCCGTCCGCCGGCCGACTGCTTTAGTTGGGTGGCGGCCGAGTTCATCGAACCGCGGCAAGGGAACCTTGGCGTCGTGATCGGCGACCGGGTGGTGGCCCGCGTCGGCAGTTCGTTCAGTGACACGCGCGACGTCATCCAGGTGCGGCTCGATCGGGGCGAAGAGGTGGAGATTCTGGAGGCGCACGAATTCAACTCCGGGCCGGCCGCGCAAACGTGGTACAAGATTACGCCCCCGGCGGGCGAGTTCCGCTGGATTTCAGGGCGCTATCTCGACCGCGAATTGGCCGAACCCGAATCGCGCGAGCCCTCACCCGACCACAACCTGCTGATCGCACGGCAGAACCGCCATCGGTCGCGAAAAGCGAACGATCGCGAATCGCTCCGGCCACGTAAGACGGATCCCGACGAGGACGATCTCGACGACGATTGGGAGGAAGCGGACGACGATCGTGTTCGCCAGGCGGTCCACGAAGAGCCGCCACCAAAGGCCAAAGGCAAAACTTCCAAGCGGCCTCCTCAGCCGCTGCCGGAGCCCGAAGATGACGAAGACCAAGAACTGAACAACGAGGAGGAGCGGCCCCTGCGGTTGAAACCCGAAGAGCGCCGGCCAAAGGCGAACCTCAAGGAAGAGGCCGCTGATCTCGATCTGGCCTTGTCGGCCATGGTGAGCCAGGAGCCGACCGAGTGGGACTTTAGCTTGTTGCGAAAGCAAGCCGAGCGCGCACTTGACCGGGCCGATACGGCCCTCGACCGCGGGCGGATTCGTCGCGTACTAAGAAAAATTGAGAACTTCGCCGACATCCAGCAGCGCCACCTGGCGGTGATGGACGTTCGCGTACCGAGCCGCGATGCCGTGGCTGTGGCAGACCGTGGGAAGCCCGCCGCGGGTCTTTCGCCGCTGCGGTACGACGGCATCGGCCGACTGACACAGCTTACTGCGGTCGATCCACGCGTGCCGCAGTTTGCGCTCCTCGACGCGCGCGGCAAAGTGGCTGCTTACGTTTCACCGGCCCCGGGCGTGAACTTGCGGCTCTATCTCAATCGCGAAGTGGGCATCAACGGCACGCTCGGCTACTTGCCTGAGCGCCAGGCGCAGCACCTGACCGCCAAGCGCATCGTACCGGTCGATAATGGAATGCTGCGATAGCGAGCGTCACCCGAGCGGGCGAGTGCAAGCAATTCACGAGGGCGCGACATGGAATGCTGTCCCTGCGGCTACGGCTCGGCACCAATGCAAATCAGGTCCTGGAACGTGCGCAAAAAGATCTGCCCATCGGAAAGGGCCAACGTCGAGTTCGTGGGCTCATCGACGGAGTTCTTCGCCAGTAAGTCGAGCTTCTCGGGATTGGGGGCGAACACGTAGGTAACGCCGCCTTCGTCAGTGACATACAATCGGCCTTCCGCCGCCACAATGGAGGCCCAGATCTTCTCGCCGCCCAAGCGGTCTTTCCACAATTCCTTGCCGGTTTTCGCGTCGAGGCATTGCACCAGGCCCGGCTCATTCACTATATATACGCAACCATTGAGGATCACACCCGATCCGATGCGCTGCGGATTCTGGGCCGTGACGTGCCAGAGTCGGTTCGTCTCGGTGACGTTGCCCGTGCCACCTGGCTTGAACCCC